>DAIRUD010000001.1:0-51482 GCA_036803565.1 Synergistaceae bacterium
AACTCCGCGGCCCCCCGCCCGGCGTTCTCCATCAGCACGACGCCGGGAATCGCCAGCGTTTCTGCGGCGATGCCATCCGCTTTTCTGATTTCCCTGCTGCCATAGATATTTTTCATCTCAGGACTCCAATACGACGAAAGCCAGGGCATACTCCCCCTCGTGGCTGATCGTCAGCCACACCCGACGGATTCCCCGTTCTTCGAGGCGCTCCCGCAGCCGCGCGCTGCATTCGACGACGGGACCGGACTCCGTCCGGCGCACCCACGATTCGCGCAGCCCCATGGCGAACATCCCCAGCCCCGTCGCCTTGGCCAGCGCTTCCTTCGCGGCATACGCCCCCGCGAAATGCGGCGCCGGATCCCCGGCGCCCCGCGCGTACTCAATCTCCTCGTCGGAAAAAACCTTGCCGACAAAATGCGCGTTCTCCGTCGCCCGCCGCATTCTGGAAATGCGGCAAAGATCCGTTCCGATACCGACGATCATACGTTCACCCCCGCGGCGGGAACGTGCCTACCGTTGCGTCGCCCGGCGCTCGCCGGATCATTCGTCGGCGACGGGCAGGTCGAGGTCGATGGGGATCGCCCCCTCCTCGAGCAGGCTCTCCGCGAACGCATCCTCCATGTCAGGAAACGCGTCCTCGCCTCCCCCCGACGGCCCCGGCGCATCGAGGATCAACCCGTTGTCCTCCGCCACCTTCGCCAACACCTCGCGCTTGATCTCCTCCATCAGCTCCGCGTGCTGCTGGAGGTATTCCGCGGTGCCCTCCTTGCCCTGGGCCAGCGTCTCCCCCTTGTAGGCAATCCACGAGCCCTTCCGTTTGACGATGTTCATGTCCAGCGCCATGTCCAGCACCGCCATCGCCTTCGGGACGCCTTTTCCGTAGATGAGGGTCGTGTGCGCCGTGCGGAAGGGCGGCGCCTGCTTGTTCTTGGTCACCTTGATCTTCAGTTCGTGCCCGATCGGGACGTCCCCCTGGCTGATGGACGCGGCGCGCTTCACCTCGATGCGCACCGAGCTGTAGAACTTCAGCGCCCGGCCTCCCGTCGTGGTCTCCGTCGGGCCGCTGCTGTAGCCGGTGCTGATCGTGGAGCGGAGCTGGTTGATGAAGATGACCGTCGTCCTGCTCTTGGAGATGACGGAGGTCAGTCGGCGCAGCGCGTAGGACATGAGGCGGGCGTGCAGGCCGACGCTCTTGTTGGGTCCCTCCTCGATCTTGCCGTCGATCTCCCCCTGCGGCGTCAGAGCGGCGACGGAGTCCACGACCACCAGGTCGACCGCGCCGCTGCGCACCAGGGTGTCCAGGATGAAAAACGCCTGTTCGCCGCTGTCCGGCTGGGAGATGTACATATTGTCGGTATCCACGCCGATGGCCTTGGCCAGTCCCGGGTCGAGCGCGTGCTCCGCGTCGATGAAGGCCGTGACGCCGCCCGCCCTCTGGGCCTCGGCGATGACGTGCAGCGCAATCGTCGTCTTACCACCGCCCTCCGGCCCGTACAACTCGACGACGCGCCCCCGCGGGACGCCGCCGATGCCGAGCGCGACGTCGAGGGGCAAAACGCCGGTCGAGATGACCTCGATGTTCATATTCGTACGCTCGCCCATCTTCATGATGGCGCCGTCGCCGAATTTCTGTTTGATGTCGGTGATGGCCCGTTCGAGGATCTGTTCCTTCGTCGCGGGCTCCGCTTTCTTCGCCATGTTCACGCACCTCCGCTCAGCTTGGCCTCGGGCGAGGCGTGCAGATCGTAAAGCCCCTTCGCCAAAAGCCGCAGCGCGCCGCGCACGGCACGAAGCCGCACGTCGTTGCGCTCCCTTCCGATGTACGAACCTTTGCGCACGCAAATCGCACCGCCCTCGCGCACCAGGGCGAACCAAACCGTCCCCACCGGTTTTTCCGGAGACCCGCCGTCCGGCCCGGCGATGCCGGTCACGCCGACGGCGAGGCGTGTCCCGAACACCCTGCGCACCCCCCAGGCCATCTCCACCGCGCACTGCGCGCTGACCGCGCCGTGTCGTGCGATCGTCTCCGGGGTGACGTTCAACCGCTCGATCTTCGACCTGTCGCTGTATGTCACGAGGCTGCCGGGGAAAACCCGCGAAGCGCCGGGGACGGAGGCGAGCGTCGCGGCGACCAGCCCGGCCGTACAGGATTCGGCGAAGGTAAACAGGCGCCCGTCGGGCTCCCCCGCTTCTTCGCGCAGCACCCCGGGCTGCAGCGCCAAACCGAACACCGTGTGCACCAGGTTGGTAATTTCATCCGCGATTCCCAGCATGTCCTAGCCCCCCACTCCGAAATAACGATAAAGTAACTCCAGCCCGCCCGAGAAGAAGAGCCATGCGACAAACCGCATGAGGGCGTTCGTCAGCACTCCGCCGACGATGTCGTCGGCCATGATGCCGACGCCGCCCGGCAGGCGCTCCATATAATGGATCGGGAACGGCTTGGTGATATCCAGAACGCGGAAGAGAAAAAAAGCGCTCAGCGCGTAACCGGGGTCCAGCCCATACATGGCCGTCCAGTAACCGGCGACCTCGTCGATGACGACCTCGCCCGGATCCTCCTTGCCGTGCGCCTTGGCGTAGCGATCGCTGGCGACGGTCCCCACGATGATTGTCGCGGCCAGGACGACCGGCGGAATGCCGCCGAACGCCACCAACAGCAGAAACGCCGCGAGCGTCCCCATAGTGCCCGGCATGCCGGTGAAATTGCCCACGCCGAAAAACGTCGCCAACAGGCCGTACCAAGTCCTCAGGTTTTCCATCTTCGCGGATTTCATGCCTCGTACGCAACCTCTTTCGCCAGCAAATCGTGTTCATACGCCTCCGTGACCAGCACCCGCGTCCTGTCTCCGGGACGCAGGCTGCGTCCGGCCGCGAGCTCCACCTCGATCAAACCGTCAACCTCCGGCGCCTCCCGGAAGGAACGCCCTTCGACAATACCCGGCGTTGCCGCCTCGTCGACCAGAATATCGAGCTCCCGCCCGACAAACAGGCCCTGGCGCTCCAGGGAGATCTCCGCCTGCAACGCCATCAGGCGCTCCAGCCGCGCCCGCTTTGTCCGGTTGGGAACCTGGGACGGCATCGCGGCCGCGGGCGTCCCCTCCTCGGGGGAGAAGAGAAACGCGCCGACCCTGTCGAACCGCGCCGCCTCCAGGAAACGCAGCAAATCGTTGAAATCCTTCCGCGTCTCTCCCGGAAAACCCACCATGCAGGTCGTGCGAAGCGCGAAATCCTCCCGGATATCCCGCGCCGTCGTGAAGATACCAAGGAGCCGCTCCAGGGAATCCGCGCGGTTCATCGCGGCGAGGACCGCGTCACTCGCGTGCTGGATCGGCATATCCAGATACGGCAGGATCTGCCGCCCGTCGGCCACGCGCTCCAACAGCGGGCGCTCCACCCGCGCGGGGTGGAGGTAGAGCAGACGCAGCCAGAGCGACGCCGGGAGCGCGCCCTCCAAGGCGTCGAGCAACTCCGTCAGGCGGTCGCCGCCGAATCCCGCCTCGCTTCCATACGCCGTCAGGTCCTGTCCGACGAGGCAGATTTCCCGCGCCCCCTCCTCGGCCATGACCTCGGCTTCGCGCACGAGCGCGGCGATCGGGAGGCTGCGCAGCCCGCCGCGAATGGAGGGAATGGCGCAATAGGCGCAACGGTTGTCGCACCCCTCGGAAACCTTGAGGTAACGAACGTGCCTCCCGTGCGCCGGAAGGATCGCCCGCGGCGGAGCCTCTCCGGGAAAATCGCGGCAGCGCGCGTTCGCGCCATCGAGCATCGCGGCGTAATCCTCGGACCTGGCCCAGAAATCCACCTCGGGAATCTCCTCCGGCAGCGCCCCGGCATAGCGGTTGACCAGGCAACCGACGACGCCGACGCGCCCGACCCGGCCCTCCTTCCGCAGGGCGGCCAGGTCCAGAATCGCCTCGATATTTTCCTCCACGGCGGACCGCAGAAACCCGCACGTGTTGACGATACAAAGATCGGCGCCCTCCGCCTCCGGCACGAGGCGATAGCCCGCCCGCCGCAAAAGGCCCGCGATACGCTCCGAATCGACCCTGTTCTTGAAACAGCCGAGGCTGAGACAGAAAAACGTCCCCGGCACCGTCTCGGTCATCGCCGCATCAGTTCCGGGAGCCTCCGGTTGGGCTCCCGCCCTGCGGCACCGCCCCATCCATCCACGACAGGTCGGCGGACGCCGGGGACGATGCTCCGGCCCCCGTCCGCCCCCCGTCCGCGCTGCGGACGTCCGCCGACGGGGCGTTCGCCGGAACCGGTTCGACCGGCAATGCGATGTCCGCGGATACGGCCGCGTCGCCCGAGACGGGATCCTCCGCGCTCTGCGGCGGCGTCCGCAGGAAAAACCCGCCGGCGCCCCGTCCCGGATCCCGGGGTTGACTCCAGAGCAGGTACGCGGCGCCCAGCACGGCGAGCAGCAGCAGGATATACACCCAGATCATGGAGGATCGCCGGAAGATCGGCGTCGGATGATTGATATCGAGGGATTCCCGAACGCACCCGCCGACCGCGGGAAGGCCCTCCGGCTGTGGCAGGACGACCTCGAACTTCCGCCACAGGTCCATCGCCAGCAAATATTCGCAATACGTTTTGACGAAACCGCGAATGTAGATCGGCGCCCCGATCTCCTCCAGCGCGCCCGCTTCGATGGCCCGCAGGAAGTGCGGCCGCACGTGGGTCGCCGCGGCGACGTCGTCGTAGGACAGTCCCTGCGCCTCGCGCAACTCGCGCAATAACAACCCCAGGCGCGCGATCTCCGCGAGGCGGTCCTCCTCCTGCAATCCCCGTCTTCCGCGCTTAACCGCCATGGCTTTCACATTCCCCGTCCGCGCCGCGCGCCGATGCCGCGCGCTTGATACGCCTCGCCGCTTCCGCCGGATCGGCTTGCCCGAACACGGCGTTCCCGGCCACGAGGACGTCGCACCCCTGTGCGGCGAGCAGCCCCGCGTTGTCCGGGCCGATCCCGCCATCCGCCTCGATGAGATAACGCAGGCCGTGCACCGTTCGATAGCGGACCAATTCCTTGAATTTCGGCAGCATCTCCGGTATGAACTTCTGCCCGCCGAACCCCGGGTTTACCGTCATGACCAAAACGAGATCGGCAAAGGGCAGAAGGTGCTGCAACGCGCCGACGGGCGTGCCCGGATTCAGCGTCACGCCGGGGTGCACACCCGCCTCCCGGATGCGTTGCAGCGCCCGGACGCCGTGCGGCGTCGCTTCGGCGTGCACCGTCAACACGTCGGGGGGATCGGCGAGAAACATGTCGAGAAAGGCCTCGACCGGCTCCACCATAATATGCACATCGAGAAAGGCGGCCGGGAAGGCCTTCTTCAAAGCCTTCAGCATCGCCGGGCCATAGGAAAGGTTGGGAACGAAATGCCCATCCATCACGTCCAGGTGAATCCACTCCGCCTCGCCCCGCAGGGAGCGGATCGCGTCGCCGACGGCCAACGGGTCCGCGCTCAATATGGAGGGAGAGAGCAGAACCCCGTTCCCTCCTTTGTCGAACGGCTTCGCGGACATCAGTCGAAATTCTGCTGCCATACGGCCTGATCGCCGAGCCGTACGGTAATCGTGGCTTTTCCGGCATAAGCCGGGCTCATCGAGATATACTCCCCGCCCTTTACTTCCTGGCTGCGCAGCACCTTCGTGCCCGCTTCGTCGGTCATCTCGATCCGCAACGGCAGAGGTCTGGTCAGCAGAGGCACGACGTAATTGATCCTCGCCGTCTTGCCGCCCACCGGCGGCGTCGGTGCCGGAGCGGGCGTGGGGGACGGAGTCGGCGCTGGCGTCGGCGTCGGCTGCGGGGTTGCCGCCGAATCGCCGCCCTGTCCGGAACCGGTAGTAAGCGGGGGCAGCGTTTTCGAGCCCTCCTCCGGCCGCCACACATCGGCTTCTCTCTGTTCCCTCTGCGGAGTCGGCGCCGGCGTGGGAACCGGAGGCGTGGGGACGGGCGCCGGATTGGGCGTCGGAGTAGGAGCGGGCCGTGGCTCCGGCGGCACGACACCGATGTCGATCGGCGCCTCGGCAATCTTCGCGACATACAGGATCAGGGCGTTGCCATACGGCACGCGCGTGCCCGCCCGCGGCTGCGTCCGCACGATCGCCCCCTCGGGAACGGCCGTCGATTCCACCTGGATCACCTTGGAAACGCTCAGATCGCTCTGCGAGAGGATCTGCCACGCCAACTCCTCCGTCTGTCCCTTGAGGTCCGGCACCAGGACGTTCTCGGGTTTTCCCGTCTTCCCCTCGCTGACCAGCAGATCCACCATCCGGTTGTTCATCACCATGGCCGGGGAAGCGGGGTTCTGCGCGATCACCGTGCCGGACGGCTTGAGGGAATCCGTGACCTTGAGCACGCTGCCCGTCTTGAATCCGGCGGTGTCCAACGCCCGGACCGCCGCGGCGAACTCCATCCCGCGCACGTCTGGAACCTGCGAGCGCATACCGCCCCTGCTCACCCGCAGGACCATGATCTTTCCGCGCTCGATCCGAATCCCCGGGCTGGGGGACTGGGAGATCACCGCACCCTCCGGCTGGTCGGAGTCCACCTGGTCGACCCGCGCCTTGAGGCCGAGGCTCTGTAACTGATTCATCGCGTCGATCGTCGACAACCCGATCAGCGAGGGGGCTTCGACCTCGCTCTCCTCGACAAAAACGATCCGCAAGGCCATCATTCCCGATCCGACGAGAACCAGAAGCGCCAAGACGATTCCCCATCTGAAAAGCCTGTTCACCAGCAATCCCCCCAAAACGAACGAAACGCGCCGCCGCCCCGGCGCAAAAGCGCCGCGTGGCGGTAACGCTCTATCTGAAAACCATCCGATACATCATAAACGCGGAACCCGCGAGCACCAACAGGCCGACCAGAATGCCGCAGCCCAAAAGTTTGTTCATATATCCCAACCGCCCCAACCATACGACATGCAGCACCGCCTATTTCTTTTTCAACAGCGCGAGGAAAAAACCGTCCGTCCACGGGTTTTCCGGGAGAACATAGCTTCCGTAGGGTTTCCCCCGGACCTGCGGCATGCTCCCGCGGCGCAACGGAATTTCGACGAGGTCGGCGCGCGCGGCCATGACGGCTCCCACGACCTTCTCGTTCTCCTCTCGGAAGATGCTGCACGTACAATACAGCATCACGCCCCCCGGCGCAAGGATATCCGCAGCGCGCGCGAACAGGCGGCGTTGCAGGTCGGCCATGCGGGACAGCTTCTGCGGGTTCGTACGCCACTTTCCCTCGGGGTGCCTGCCCCACGTCCCGCTTCCGGAGCAGGGCGCGTCCAACAGGATCGCGGACGGGACGCAGGCGGGCACCATCGCCGTCGCGTCGCCGCAGAACCGGATCGCCCGCTCCTCCACGCCAAGCCTGCGAAACTCCCGCTCCGCCGCGCCCAGGCGGGCGCTCGAAAGCTCCCAGCCCTCCGTCCGCACATCCGGGCGGTACGACAGAATATGGGCGGCCTTGACGCCTCTTCCCATGCACATATCCAACAGCGTATCCCCCTGCCAGTGGCCGAGCAGGGTCTCCACCGCCCACATGGAGGCTTCGCTCTGCGGCGTCACGCGCCCCTCGGCGTACCCCGGCAAGTCCGGCGGGTAGGGGTTGCCGTCGATGCGCACCGCACCGGGCATGGCATCCGAGGGTTGCGCCGGGTGTTCTCCGTGTTCCCCGTAGGCCTCCGCCCAGCGGCGGGCATCCTCGCCGGGGGACATACGGACGGATAGGCAGGTCTGCGCCGCCGAAAGCTGCAGGAGCCGCTTGGCGTCCTTCATCCCCCAGTCCTTGTTCCACTCCGCCGCCGCCCAACCGGGCACACCCTCCCCCAACGCCTGGTCCCGCAACGCCGGAGCCTTGCGCAGGCTCTCGATATAAGCGGGCGCCTTCTCCATCACCGTGTGCAGGACGGCGTTGATGAGGGCCGCATCGCGATAACCGTCGATCTCCGTCTCCAGGCGTCTGGCGTAGCTCACCAGAGCGTTGACCAGCACGCCCGGTTTGAAGTGCCGCAACTCCAGGACGCCCGCGATCCCGGGCAACAAAAAGGAAACGGTGCGCGGGTGCAGTGCCTCCGGCGACCGCTTACAGTATTTTCCCAGAATATGCTTCCACAGCCCGAAACGTCGAAGCGTCAGATAGGAGAGCGTGGCCGCGAGCTTCCGCTCGTTGGGCGTGATCTCCCCCCAGACTTTCCGCAACGCCTCCGACGCGAAAGCGCCCTTTTCCACCTCTTGCAGCACGCAGAGCGCGCCTTCGATTCCTCTCATCCCTTACGCTACCCCCGGTGCGAAAAAGCAACAGGGCGGCATGCGCCACCCTTCGAAATCGGCCGCACCGCAGCCGCAACACGGACCACCGCGCGTCAATCCCGGCGCCGTCCCGCACCCGCGATGAGGATCATGCGCAGGAGCTGCATCAGGCCCATCAACGCCGCAGCGATGTAGGTGAGCGCCGCGGCACTCAGCACTTTCTTCGCTCCGCCGAGTTCCGCGGGCGTGAGCGTCCCCGTGTTGGACAAAAGTTGCAGGGCCCGCGCGGAGGCGTTCAGCTCCACCGGCAACGTCACCAAGTGGAAGAGCACGACGCCCGAAAAGAGCACGATGCCCGCCGTCGCCAACGTCGCGTTGCCCATGACCAGACCGATGAAAAAAAGCGGCATCGACGCAGTGGACGTGATATTCGCCACCGGCACCAGCCCGTTGCGGAAACGGAGCGGGGCGTAGCCGTCCTTGTCCTGCACCGCGTGCCCCACCTCGTGCGCGGCGACGCCGATCGCGGCGATGCTGCCCGCGCCGCTGACGGAGTCGGACAGGCGCAGGACCTTGTCGCGCGGGTCGTAATGATCCGTCAAATTCCCGCGAATCCTCTCGATGCGCACCCGTTGCAGGCCGAAACTGTCCAACAACATCCGCGACACCGCATCCGCCGTCACGCCCTTCGAGGCGCGGACGCCGCTGTATTTTGCAAACGTGCTCTGCACCTTGGCCTGCGCGATAAAACTCAACACGATCGCGGGCAACAACAGAAGCATCGTCCAATCCATGAAATACGGGTACATGCAACCACCTCCTATCCCGCGCATTATAACAGGCTGCGAAATGTTAGACGATAAAAGTCAAAAAATTACGTGAAAGCGGCAGACGCCCTCCCGCCGCGCTACCGACCCCTGTAGAACGCCGCGATCTCCGCCACGATCCGCTCCTGCTCCTCCGGGAGCAGCTCGGGGAACATCGGCAGCGCCAGGACTTCGTCGCAGAGCGCCTCGGAGACCGGCATGTCCCCCTTACGGTAGCCGGCGTCCGCGAAACAAGGCTGCATATGAAGCGCGAGCGGGTAGTAGACCCGCGTGACGATCCCCCTCTCGGCGAGGTGCTTTTGCAGATCGTCCCTCCGCGCGGCGCGAACGACATATTGATGGTATGTGTGTCGGTTTCCCGCGTCCTCCGTCGGCGGCAGGATTTCCCCGAGCAGTCCCGCCTCGGCCAGGAGCAGCCGGTAACGGCGCGCGACGTCGCGCCGGTCCTCCGTCCAGGTCTCGATATGGCGCAGGCGCACCCTGAGGATCGCCGCCTGCATGGCGTCCAGACGGCTGTTGATCCCCACCTCCTCGTGCAGGTAGGTGGATTCCGCCCCGTGCACCCGGAGCCGCGCCAGCCGCCGCGCCGCATCCTCCGACCAGCACGTCGTCATCCCCCCGTCCCCGTACGCCCCCAGGTTCTTCGTCGGGAAAAAGGAGAAACAACCCAGCCCGCCCCATCCGCCGGACCGCACGATGCGTCCGTCGTGCATCCGGTGTGCGCCGAAGGACTGCGCACAATCCTCGACAAGGGCGATGCGGCGCTCCTCCAGCAGCGGAACGATCTCCTCGAGTCGACAGATCTGCCCGAACAGGTGAACGGGGATGAAAGCCTTCGTGCGCGGCGTGATCGCCTCCCGCACGCGCTCCATGGAAATATTGTAGGTTTCCGGTTCCACATCGGCGAACACCGGTTTCGCGCCGAGACGCGTAATACAGCTCGCCGTCGCGAAAAAGCTGAACGGCGTCGTGATCACTTCGTCGCCCGGCCCGACATCGAGCGCCATCAGCGCCAGCAACAGGGAATCGGTCCCGGATGCGCATGTGACGGCATGCGGCACCTCCAGGTACGAGCGCACTTCCTCCTCGAAGGCCGCCACTTCCGGCCCCAGTATAAAATGCTGCGACGCGAGCACCCGCTCCAACGCCTCTTTTACCTCTCCCTCGACCCTCGCATAGTTGCGCTTCAAGTCGAACGAGGGAATCTGCGGCATTTCCGACATCTCTCTTATGCTCCTCTCTCGCCGATACCGGCGGCGGGAACCCGGCCCCGCCTCCGCGCGGACCTTCCGGCTCGCCCGGACGACATCCGTTTCTTCAAAGATTGTCACGCCCCATCCGGTTTTCGTGGCAAGGGAAAAGCGGAGAACGCCGCACCCTCCCGGCCATGGTCATACGCTGCGGAAACGGGTAAAATGAACGCCGGATATTCTACGACATCCCATACCCTTCTGTAAAGGACGGTGTGCCTTTGGACATCGCACACAGAGCAACGCTGAAACGACTTTGCACGCTTATCTGTTCGATCGGCACGATCGTGTGTTACGGTTATCTGCTCGGCGGAACGGGAGGGTATCTCTTCGGGCAGGGGCGTCCCCTCACCGCGTTGGCCGGGTTCGTCGGCGGAACGCTCCTCGCCGTCGTCGCACTGCGGGTGTGGAAAAGCTACCTCGGCGACGTCCAGGTATTGAACGAACGCGAGGGCCGGAACGGCGCAAACGACGACGCTGCCGGGCCGGAATCAGACGAATCGGACGAGTAGCGCCGCGACGGCGGCGCGCACTTCCGCAAGGGGATGCGCGGCGCTTCGGGCACAGATCTTGGCGTCGTCGCCGCACAACAAGCATCGCCGGGGCGGCAGTCCGAGTGCCGCCCGCACCACCGGTCCGGAAACGTCGATCACATCGATATCCAGAACCCGACACCAGGCCTCCGACTCCTCGACTTCGACCGCCGCCCGCTTCACCGCGTACAGATCGACGGCGGAATGGGCATGCAACAACGCACAACCGGCGGCGGTGCGGGAAAAAACGCACATCGCCGGAGGGCGCGGCAGCCGCCCGGCCAACGCCCCCTCGGCGAACGACAGGGCGGCCGCATCCCCGGGTAGGGATTTCGGGCATCCGGGGATGTTGAGCGCGAACTGCACGACCCCGCCTCCCGCGCCGAGCGCTTCGAGGCAGAATGTCTGCATCCAGGCGCGCTCTTCGCGCGCTTTCAAAATACTTTGCAAGTAACCCTGCATACACGCTCCCCCACATGTTCCCGATCGGTGCGATCAAACGCATGATATCGCGAAATACGCGCCGCGCAAAGCCCGCAAGGCGGCAAACGCCGGCGCGGCTCGCGCGACTTTCTCTTTAAAAGACATGGCGGGGTCCCGATATCCGGGCCCCGCGGCAGAGATAGGCGTCTTGAAAGGAATGGCACGAGGATTTATGAGGTATGTTCGGCCCGCAAGCGGGCCATTGGAGTGGCAATCATCGCCGCGCGTGCGCGGCCCCTCAAAAAACTCGTTCAATCGGATTAAATCCTAATGAACAACCCGATAATAACATGCATATTTTATTTGTCAACGATCATTTAATGAAAAAAAAAGATATTTCTTTTAAATTAAAAGCACCATGTCGTACATGCTGCGATATGCAGCTTATAACGTTAAAATAACCGGAAAGGCATCGAAAGAACGTGCATAAATTCGCATAAAGCCTACGCGGCCCCACGGGGAAAACACGTTTTTTCCTTCATTTCGAAAGCAATATCGGGAACAGCGGGCGGGGAAATCGAAAATCCGCATGCCGCGTTCCTTTTCCGGCGAATCACACACAACTTTCCATATGCACATCCGTCGCCGAAAAACCGCGAACACACAGATCGTGTCAGGCATCGTCCTCCCGATCCACAGGAGGAAGGGGTTCCGGGCTTTCGTGTGGCGGAGCGTCTACGGAAAACAGGGAGGCGTCGCCGAGCCTTTTCTCGATTGCGCGCGACCGGCGTCCCGCGCCCTCGAGCTCCCGCCCGGCCATCTCGATGCGCTGCTGCACCTTTTCCAGGATCGCACCGAACTTCGCAAATTCGCTCCGCACCTGCCCGAGCAAAGCCCAAACCTCGCCGGAACGCCTCTCCACCGCGAGCGTACGAAAACCCATCTGCAAGCTGTTCAACAGCGCGGCAACGGTCGTCGGCCCGGATATCACCACCCGATACTCCCCCATCAGGCGCTCGCAGAGTCCGTCGATCCGCAACACCTCCGCGTAAAGTCCCTCCACGGGCAGAAAGAGGACGGCGAAATCCGTCGTATGGGGAACGACGATGTATTTCGTGCGGATCTTCTTCGCCTCCTCCAGCAACCTGCGCTCCAAAGCCCGTCGGGCCTCCGCGACGCCGTCGACGTCGCCGGATTCCGACGCCTCGACGAGGCGCAGATAATCCTCCGTGGGAAATTTGGAGTCGATCGGCAGCCACACCGTTCGCCCGTCCCCCGCCCCCGGCAGTCGGACGGCGAATTCGACGCGCTCCCCGGCCCCCGGCCGTACCGCCACGTTGCGCTCGTACTGATCCTTCTGCAAGACCTGTTCGAGCAGCGCGCCGAGCTGAATCTCGCCCCATGTTCCGCGGGTTTTGACGTTCGTCAGCACCTTGCGGAGATCCCCCACGTTGGCCGCCAGCCCCTGCATCTCCCCCAGCCCCTTGTGCACCTTGTCCAGCCATTCCGAGACGTTGGCGAAGGCGGCGCCGAGACGGCGCTCCAGGGCGTCGTGCAGGTGCGTGTCCACGAGCGTCTGCATCTCCTTCATGCGCGCCTCCACCGCGTCCCGCAACTGTTCGAGTTTCGCCTCCGTTCCCCGCGAAAGCTGTCCGAGCTGTGTCGCCAGAAGCTCGATCGCGCCCTTTTGCAGCCGGGAGATTTCGAGCAGGTGTTTCGACTGCGTCTCCCCCAGCAGCGCGAAGTTGCGCGCGATCTCCTCCCGTTCGGCGCGGGAATACTGCGACAAACCCTCCCGCAGGGAATCGAGCATGTCGCGCGTCGTCCGCTCCCGCTCCTCCTGGCGTTCCTCCATCTCCCGCATGCGCTCCAATAGGGCCCTCAGCGCATGGTCCATCGCCGCTTCGCGCTCGCGCGCCCGCGCGGCGCGCAGGGCGAAAAAAACGCCCGCCACGACGACGAACGCACTTGCCGCCACCAACCAATGCAGGACAACCCCTCCCATCCATCGCCGCGATTCGCGATATACAACCGCGCGTCCTCTCCACAACGACGCGACCGGCCTCGGCCGTATCGACCGCCCGAAAGCGGAGAAAACCCCGGCACGCCCGCCCCGGGAAATTTCGGCAGAACGCCTTTTCCCGCATACCGCGATATGGTACCATAACAAGATATGCTCCCACCGAAACAAGACCGCAAGAGGTGATATCTTGAAAGGCGTTCTGATCATCCTGCCCCTCGCCATCGTCATCGCAACGGGAATCGCGTTGCGGGCATTCGGTTTTTTCCAGGCCGGCGACCGGGAGCGGTTGACGCGCCTGCTCTACTGGATCGCCATCCCGGCACTGCTCTTCCGCACGACGTACCTCTCCGGCCGGGAGTTTACCCAGCATGCGAACCTTTTCTTCGGCCTCTACGCCTCGACCATCGCGATGCCGCTCCTCACCTACCTGCTGATGCTGCCGCGATACCGGAATAACCGACCGCTGCTCGCGCTCTCGACGATGTCCGGGGTGCGCGCGAACAACGTCTATCTGGGGCTGCCGCTGGCGACGCTCGCGCTGGGGGAAGCGGGCGCGGCCGCCGCGGCGATCTACCTCGTGGTGATACTGCCGGGCTACAATCTCATTTCCATCATGAGCGGAGAAATCGTCCTGGCGGGGGGCCTGCGCCCGGCCCAGTTGCGACAGGCGCTGCTGCGGGTCGCCAAAAACCCGCTGATTCTCTCCTGCCTCTGCGGGTTGCTTTTCGCACAGCTGCGGATTCCGGTTCCGTCGACGCTGCTAGTCTCCCTCAAGATCGTCGGCGATATGGCGACCGGCATCGCCCTGCTCGCGCTCGGGGCGAGCCTGGAGCTGCCGGACCTGCCGAAAGCCCTTCGCCGGACCTGGCCGGACATCCTCGTCAAGCTGATCCTGCACCCCGCGATCGTATGGTGCTTCCTTCATGTCTGGCCCGTCTCGCCGGTGCTGATGCAGGTAAGCGTGCTGATCAGCGCCATGCCCACCGCGATCAACACGTTCATCATCGCCGCCGGAATGGGGATGGACGAACGCTACTCCTGCGAGACCATCGCGGCCACGACCATCCTGGCCGCCGTCTCCATACCGATCTGGATCGCGCTGTTAAACATCGCGTGAGGACAGGGGAGAAAATCAGGAAAAAAGATACAACAAAATCGCCATCGTGATCAGGAACAGAGCGACCCCCGCCACGGCGAGCAGGACCGTCGCCGGCGGGATCGCAAGGGCGGCGGGGGCGACGGCGCCCCTTTTCGCACACAGTTTGACCTTTACCCTTCCGGAAAGCTTGAGCGCGCCGGTCACCCCTTCCGACAGCTTCAAGGCCACCGTCGTGCTCCCCGTCTCGTTCAGCCGGATGCCGGAGATGTCCCCGGAAATGCTTCCGTCGAAATCGGGATTGCTGCCGGAGATCAGTTTGAAGAAAGCGGATTCGCGCGGCAGCCGGCAGAAGATCGAATCGCCGACCTCGAGGTCCTCCACGGCGACTCCCGCGACCGGATCCAGAAGCGGCTCGCAGGCCAAAAAGACCTCCTCGGGACCGCCGCCGCCCGAAGTTTTTCCGTCCTCTTCGGTTGCCGTGTGTCGTGCGTCGACGCGCTCGTCCGGGGTTGCGTTTTGCTCCTCATCCCAAGTAACATCCGGGAGGAGCGCGTGCAGGGTATCCGCCCCGACGTGCGTCAGCTGTAAAAAAGTAATCGCCCGCACATCCAGAGCGTCCGAAAAGAAGTAGGTGATCTTCCGCTCCATCTGCTTTTCGTCCGGCTCCCTCTCCGTGATCCCGAACAGGCGCTCGTGCTTCAGGTAATTACGAAATTCCGCTGCATACCGCGCAAGCTCCGGTTCGGCATCCGCTCCCGGCGCGGCGTTCAGCGTTTCGAGCAGTTCGGCGAGGGACTGGTCCTCATTCTCCAGGCTTTCGCGCGAACAACAGGTGCGCACCAGCAGAGGGCGCACCGCCGAAATCACGAGAAAAGCGGCATTGAGGGGCAACGAGTCCGCGCCCCGCCCGTGAACGTATCCCCTGGCGACGATATACTGTTCGAAACGGCCGCCCTGTTCCATGTCTCCCCCCAACCCCGTACGCGTCTACCAGAAAATGTAATACAAAACGCCCACCGCCGCAATCGCGACCAACAGAACGGCTCCGGCGAACACCGTCTCCGGCGGCAGCGAACGCAGGGAGAAGCGTCGTCGCGACTCCGCGCGCTCCGCGTCCGTCTCGACGGCGCGCTTTACCCGGACCTTGCCGGGGAATTTCATAACACCGGAAACGCCGTCGGCCAGGTCCAGGGTGACGACCGCCGTGCCCAACTCGTTGACCAGCAGGCCCGTCACCCGCGCGGTCACGAGTCCGTCGAACGCGGGGATGTTTTTCGACAGCAGCTTGTAGAAAACGGAATCCGCGGGCAACCTGCCGAAAACGAGGTCGCCCGTCCGCAGTTCGTTCATGGCCACGCCCCCGACGGGGTCGAGGATCGGCTCGCAGCGGATGACGATCTCCGCGTTCTTCGCGGTCGAGGAGGTCGTCGGCGCACTTTCCGGTTCGCCCTCCGCCTCCGCCTGCGCATCGTTTTCCACATCCTCCGCGGCTTCGTCGAAATACCGCACGTCGCTCTCCATGGCATCCTGACAGGTGAGAAAGGTCACGGCCTTGAGGTGGAGCTGCTCCGTACAGTAGCGGCTGATCTGCTGCTCCGCCTGTTTCGTGTTGCGGTTTTTGGCGACGCCGTTGAGCACGCCCTCCGACAGGAGGAACTGGGCGAGCTGCTCCTCGTTGTGCACCAGCGCCGCATCCCGTCCGTCGGCCCGCGCGTTCTCCTCGTGCCGCGCCAACAGGTCCGTCCAATCGATATCGCGCGGCAGCTCCTCCGTCCGGAACATCACGCTCAGATGGCGCGCGTCGTGCCGGGAGACCACGGCCAGAATCGACCCGAAGAACAAGCGACCACGATCGTCCTTCGCGTCGATGAATCCCTTCACAATCACGTAGGTCCGTGCGGCAAGTTCCACGTCCATGAAAGACACTCTCCCAGTCCAACAATTCCGAATACGGCGGCAAAACTTCCTTTCCGCACCACTCCGTGCAAACTATACTATATTTCTCCTACACAGGAACGTCTTTTTTCACTATAATCTCCGGTAACGGCAAAAGATCCGGCACATTCGCCGAATTTTCGAGGCTAAAGGAGGGGAACGGAATGGCGAAGGAACGCGTTCTCGTCGTCGGAGGCAACGCCGGCGGCATGACCGCCGCGTCGCAGTTGAGACGCCTGACCGACGACGCGACGATCACCGTGTTCGAAAAAGGGCCTTACGTCTCCTACGGTTCATGCGGCATTCCCTTCTACATCGGGGGAATCATCGCGGAGAAGGAGGGGCTGCTGGCGCGCAGCGCCGACTCCTTCCGCGAAAAGGGCATCGACGTACGCACCAGGCACGAAGTTCTTTCCATCGATCCGCTCGCCCAAAAAGCGATCGTCACGAACCTCGCCACCGGCGACCGTTTCGAGGAATCCTGGGACAAGCTGTTGATCGCGACGGGAGCGATTCGCCCCCAACCGCCGATCCCCGGCTCCGACGCAAAGGGCGTCTTCATGATCGACTCGCCCGACAGCGGCGAGGCCGTCAAGCGCTGGATCGAGGAGAAAAAACCGCGCCGCGCGGTCGTCGTCGGCGGTGGCTATATCGGCCTGGAGATGGTGGACGCCTTCGCCGACCTCCTCGGCCTGGACGTCACCGTCATCGAGCTCGCCCCGCAGCTCATGGCGACGCTCGACGAGGGCATGGCGGAGGTCGTCCGCAACCACCTCGAATCGCGCGGCGTCAACGTCTGGCTCAACGAATCGGTGGCCGAATTCACGACGCAGGATGGCGTCGTCACCGGTGTGAAAACGGCCAACGGCGCCGTCGACGCGGACGTCGTCATTCTGGCGCTGGGTATCGCGCCGAACGGAAAACTGGCGGCGGAAGCGGGCATCGAGACCGGGATCAAGGGCGCGATCGTGACCGACGACACCATGCGCACGTCGGCCCCCAACGTATGGGCCGCGGGCGACTGCGTCGCCTCGAAAAATCTCCTCACGGGAAAACCGATGCACCTGGCGCTGGGAGCCGTCGCCAACAAGCAGGGACGCGCCGCCGCCTACAACATGGCCGGACTGCGGGAGACGTTTCCCGGCGTCCTCGGCACCGCCGTGTGCAAAATCTGCGGTTTGGAGATCGCGCGCACTGGCCTCCTCGAACGGGAGCTGCGGGCCGAGGGGCGCGCTTACGCCGCCGAGACGATCGACGGTTACACAGCCGCCGCATACATGCCGAACGCGGCGCGAATGCGCGTGAAGATGATCGCCGAATTGCCCTCCCAGCGCGTCGTCGGCGTGCAAATCGTCGGCGGCGAAGGCGCGGCGAAACGGATCGACGCCGCCGCGGCCGCCATGACGGCGGGTTTCTCCGTCGAGCAGACGATCTATCTCGATTTTTCCTACGCCCCGCCGCTGTCCCCCCTGTGGGACCCGCTGCTGCAGGTCGCGCGGAATCTCCACGGAAAAATCAACGGGACGACGGGATAACGGCGGAGGGCACCCGCACACCCACGAATGAAAAACAACGTTCCCGCCTGGAAAAGATTCACCCTGATCGCGGCAGTCGCCTTTCTCGTCGGGTTGCTGCCGTATTTCTTTCTGCTCCTTAACGTCGAGGCCGGAGAACTCCCTCTGGGGACGTACCTCCTGCACCTCGGCCAATGGCTGTGGGGCCGGATCGTGGCCTATGCGCCGCATATCCTGACGATCTACATTTTCGCCGTCGGAGCGTTGATTTTCTTAGAAGGGCGGAACCCGGACCGAACCATCCTCTGGTTGATGACGCTGGCGCTGCTCCCGATCGTCGGCATCGCGCTGTACCTTTTCCTCGGCCCGGACTTGAAGCGGATCGAACGGCGCAAGCTCTTCCGCCCCACCAGATCCTACCCGGCCATCGTCACACCGATCGACAAGCAGTACCCGGCAAGGGTGGAGAAAACTTCCATTCTCGCCTACCGCAACTCCGCCAGCGAGATCATGGAGCGCTGCGCGGTGCGGGTGTTGATCGACGGAGAGGAGACCTTCTCCGCCATTCTCGCAGCGTTGCGCGGTGCAAAACGCTACATCCATATCGAGTATTTCATCTTCAAGGACGACAGGTTGGGGCACGAGATCGCCGACATCCTCTGCGAACGCGCCGCCGCCGGGGTCCGTGTCCGTATGACCACCGACGCGGTGGGAAGCTGGAAGCTGGGACGCAAATTCATCGAGCGCCTGCACAAGGCGGGCGTCGCCTGCCACACCTTCATGCCCGTCTCCTTTCCCTTTTTCCACAGCAGCATCAACTTCCGCAACCACCGCAAAATCGTCGTCGTGGACGGGGATATCGCCTTCACCGGCGGCCTGAACGTCGGGACGGAGTATCTGGGCGAGGGGCCGCTCGGTTTCTGGCGGGATACGCACGCCGCGTTCCGGGGGGACGCCGTGTACGCCCTGAACGAGATCTTCCTCCGCGACTGGAGGATCGCCTCCGGCGAATCGCTCGCGCCGGACGATCCCGTTTTCGCCCCCACCGACCCGGAGGCCTGCATGAACCTCCCCTTCCTGCCGATGCAGATCGTGGAGAGCGGCTCCTCGTCGGCATGGCACGCGATCCAACAGATGTACCTGATGATGATCTCGGAGGCGAAGCAGCGGATCTGGATCACCAGCCCCTACCTCGTGCCGGGGGAGGCGATCTTCAACGCGCTGCAGGTGGCGGCGCTTGCCGGAATCGACGTCCGCCTCCTGATCCCCGCGCAGAGCGACCATTTCCTGGTGTACTGGGCGGGCCGGTCCAACATCGAGGAACTGCTGCGCGCGGGCGTCCGCATCTGGCGGTACGGCAAGGGTTTCGTCCACGCGAAGACGCTCGTCATGGACGATCTGATCTGTTCCGTCGGGACGGCGAACCTCGACAACCGGAGCCTCGAGATCAATTTCGAGGTGCAGGCGTTCATTTACGACCGGGAACTGAGCGAGACGTTTGCGCAACAGTTCCTCAAGGATATAATGAACGCGGAGGAATGCCTCCTCCGGGAATGGGAAAAACGCCCCCTCCCACCGAGATTCCTGGAGGCGGTCGGACGACTGTGGACATCCCAAATCTGAAAAACATCGCCAGAGAGCGCAATATGCACGCGAAGCGCGCTTCGGACCGCACGGTCTTCTGGCTGGCCATTCTCGTACTGATCTTTCTCGCCCATTGCTATCTCTACCGCGAGGTCGTACGTTTGCTTCCGTTGTGGGTCGAGGCGCTGTGGATCTGTCTGGGGCTGCTGGCGATGATCTCCTCGGTCGCGGCGCAACGCCTGGGCGCGCCGCGGGAGGGCACGGCGTTCCTGCCCCTGCGCGGCTTCTCGCAGCGCTTCGGCGCAGTCTGGAACACGCTGGTGGTCTTGACGACGACGTTCATGTTCGCCGCCCATATCGCGGGACTGCCCCCGGAGAAATCCTTCTACGGCGCGAACGTACTGGCCCTGGCTGTCTGCGCCTACGGCGTCCACGAGGCCATGTCCGTGCGTACGGTGGAAATGCGCCTCGCGACGCCCAAGCTGGCGAGGGGAAAGGCCCTGCGCATCCTCCAGCTTTCCGACCTGCACGTCGGGCCGTTCATGCACCTGAACCACGTGCGGCGGATCGTGGAGGCGGCTATCCGGACACGCCCCGACATCGTCGTCGTCACCGGCGACCTCGTCGACGGCCTGGTCGGGAACGAGAACGGGATATTCCCCCACTTCCGCACGTTCGCCGCGGAGCTGCGCCGGCTGGCGGACATGAAGCCGAGGCTGGGGGTGTGGGCGGTTCCGGGAAATCACGACCATTACGAAAGCTACGACGGCTTCGCCGCGTTCGCGCGGGAAGCGGGTATTCACGTGCTGAAAAGCGCGAAAAAGGACCTCGGAGACCTCCTCGTCGTGGGCGCGGACGATCTCGATCACCTGCACAAGGACGAGGGCGTCAGCAAATCGCAGGCGCTCCTCTCCTCGTTGTTGCCCTGGGAACGGGATAAATTCGTGTTGCTGCTGCGTCATCGCCCCGTCGTCGAACCGTCGACACCGGGGCGCTTCGATCTCCAGCTTTCCGGGCACACCCACGGCGGACAGATGTTCACCGTCCCCTCCTCCCGGCACCGGATCCCCGGGAGGCCGCGCGGCCTGCTCTCCCTCGCCGCCGGTGCGAAACTCTACGTCAGCAACGGCGCTGGCTACGTCGGACCGCCGATGCGCTTCCTCGCCCCGGCGGAGATCGACGTCATCGAACTGGAAGGGCAGGGGGAGCGGGCATGAACCGCTTCGACCGCTTTTTCGAAGAGACGCGGCGCACGCCCGAAGAGGAACGCGCACGCCGGACGCCGGGCGAGGTGCGCGGCCTTCCCGAGGGAGAGTGGGTCGACCAGGGCGTCTACCGCCTGTCGCACACATACGCGATCGGCGCGCCGCACGGCGCGCACCCCTTGGAGAACCCGGACGACATGGCGGAGATGCGGCATTTCGGCGCGAAAGAACGCGTCGTCTTTCTGGACCTGGAGACGACCGGACTGGCCGGAGGGACCGGAACCTACGCCTTTCTCTGCGGCATCGGCTTCGCCGACCGCGGCGTCTTCCGCGTCCTCCAGTTCTTCCTCGGCGGCCCGGCGCACGAGGCGGCGTGGCTGCGCGCCGTCGGCGAGAGCATTCCCGACGACGCCTGCCTCGCCACCTACAACGGCAAGACGTTCGACATCCCGTTGCTGCGCACCCGCCACGTGCTGGCGCGAAGCGCACCGGCCTGGGACCGCCTGCCCCACCTCGACCTCCTCCACTATGCGCGCAGGCTGTATCGCGGACACCTCGAATCCTGCTCCCTCTCCAGCATGGAGCGGAACGTGCTGGCCGTCGCACGGAGCGGGGAGGACATCCCCGGCGCGATGATCCCACCCCTTTACATGCAATTCCTCCGTACGCGGGACGCAACGCCGTTGCGGGGCGTCTTCTACCACAACGTACTGGACATCGTCTCGTTGGCCGCGCTGTACTGCCATATATCCCACGTCCTCGCCGGGGAGCGCGGGGACGGCAGGGAGCTGACGCGGGGCGGGGACATCTGGCAGGCGCGGGGAGAATACGCGCGGGCGGGCCGCCTGTGGGATATCGCCTGCGAGAGGGAGGTTTCGGGCGCCGAGGCCTTCGCCCGCAAGGGATTTGCGGCGAAAAAGAGGGGCGACCACATCGCCGCCGCCGACGCGTTTTCCAGCGCGCTCTCCCTGCTCACGCAGGATCCGCGCAAATACCGCGGCGATTTCCTCTCCTATAAAACGCTGGAGGAACTCGCAAAATTGCAGGAACACCGGCTCCGCTCCCCGCAAGCGGCGCTGGGCCATACCGAGGCGGCGCTGGAATGGCTGCGTGCGAACCGCTATTTCCTGGGCCGCCAATACGGCGTATTGCACCGTGCGATGCGGCAACGGCAGGCACGGCTGGAGCGCAAGGCGGGAAAGGGCGGGGGCAACGATGACGTCGAACCTTGATTGGCGGACGCTCCTGCGGCTCTTCCTTCCCCTGTACGCCATTCACTGCATGGAGCAGGTCTACTTCGTCTACGGCAACGTGCTGGCCGGATACGGCATCCCGCAGCAGACGATCGGCTGGCTGCTCAGCGTCTTTTTCATTATGATCATGGCCGTGCGGCCGGTCGGGGGGTGGCTGTTGGAGAACTTCGGCGTCCGCCGCACCCTGGCCTTCGCAAGCCTCCTCGGCTTCGCGGGATGTACGACCCTCGTCCTGGCGCGCAGCGTACCGCTGCTCTTTCTGGGCAGGATGCTCTCGGGAGCGAGCTTCGGCATCTATTCGTTCGGCATCTTCACCTACCAGGCGCTGACGATTCCCGAACAGCAGCGCGGCGCGGCTTTCGCCATCGTCGTCAGCGGCGGCATCCTGCCCACCGCCACCATCACGCCGATCGGCGAGTGGCTGCTCGTCACCGGGAGGCCCGACCTCTACCTCGCCCTCGGCCCCGTCATCTGCATCCTCTGCTGGTACCTCGGCACGCGGATCGACGCCGACAGCGTCCCCTTCCGCAAGGAGGGTGAGGCTTGGGGGACGTACGGCGACCTCCTCGAATCGCGGCCGTTTCTCCTCCTCATCCTGACCGGCGCCCTGATCGCCCTGGTGGACGCGTCGACCGTGAGCATGTCCCTGTTCGCCATGGAGCGGGGCGTCCTAGTCTCCTATTTCCTGGCGAGCGGCTCGGTGGCCGGCGTGCTCGTGCGCGTCGGCGGCGCGAAAATACTCAATGCGCTGCCCCGCCCCGTCCTTCTCGCACCATGCGGCATGCTGATGTCCGGCGCGCTGTTTTTCGTAACGCTGCGGCCCTCCGCCGCAACCTTCACGATCGGCGGCCTCCTGTTCGGCATCGGCATCGGCGCGGCCTTTCCGACCCTCCTCGCCCTGGTCAGCGATACGCTGCCGCAGACGCTCCGCCCCAAGGGCAGCGCCGCCGCCCTCCTGACCTACGACCTCGGCTGGTTCGTAACCCCGTTGACCGTCGGCTACGCGGCCTCGCTCCTCGGCATCGGCACGACGTTCCGCGCGCTCTCCCTGCTCTCGCTCGTTTCGCTGACCGTGCTGTTTCTCGCCTGCTGGCTCCCGGCCTATCGCAAGTCCCGCAAGGGATGACCGGCCCGCCGACGCCGGCGGAGCACCCCGCACCGCTCCGCCTCGGGCGCGACCCCGCCGGAGACACGCCTTCCCCTTCCGCCGGATTCCCCGCGTATATCCGGGAAAAGCGCGTATAATAGACGAAACCAGACAGCCGAAGGGAGAATCGCGATGATCGAACAAAGACCCGACGTTCCTGCGCATATCTTCAGGGAGTACGACATTCGCGGGATCGCCGAGAGCGAACTCGCGAGCGAATGCGTGACGGCGATCGGACAGGCTTACGGCACCTATCTCGCCGAGGCGGGAATCGATACCGTCACGGTCGGCGGGGACGCACGCCTCTCCACGCCCCGCATCAAAGCCGCCGCCATCGACGGGCTGACGCGCGCAGGCGTCTCGGTCATCGACATCGGCCTCGTTGCGAGCCCGACGTTCTACTGGAGCCTGTACCATTTCGACCTCGCAGGGGGCATCATGGTCACCGGCAGCCACAACCCTCCCGAATTCAACGGCCTCAAGCTCGCCAAGGGCAAGGCGACCATCTGGGGCGACGAAATCCAGGAGGTCCGCCGCATCATCGAGGGCGGCAGAACGCGGACGGCGGCGACGCGCGGCACCGTACGCACGGAGGACATCGCACAGCCGTACATCGACATGCTCGTATCGAGCATCCAGCTCGGCCCGAGAAAACTGCGCGCCGTCCTCGACTCCGGCAACGGCACGGGCGGCCTCTTCGCTCCCGAGTTCATCCGGCGCATCGGCGTCGACGTCATCGAACTGTTCAGCGAGCCGGACGGGCGCTTCCCCAACCACCATCCCGACCCGACGAAGCGGGAGTACCTCCCCGATCTGATCGCGGCGGTGCAACGCTATCACGCGGACGTCGGCATCGGGTTCGACGGGGATTCCGACAGAATCGGCGTGGTCGACGACAAGGGCGAGATGCTCTTCGGGGATCAGCTGATGCTGCTCTTCTGGCAGGAAATCCTACCGCGACATCCCGGCGCGACCGCCATCGTCGAGGTCAAGAGCTCCATGCTGCTCCCCGAAGGGGTGGAGAAACTCGGCGGACGACCGATCTGGTGGAAATCCGGGCACTCCCTTGTTAAAGCGAAGATGAAAGAGGAGGACGCGCTCTTCTCCGGCGAGGTCTCCGGCCACATGTTTTTCGCCGACGAATACTACGGCTACGACGACGCCTTCTACGCGGCGGGACGCCTGTTGCGCATCCTCTCGAACAGCGACCGCAAGTTGTCGGAGATCGTGGCGGACATGCCCGCCTACCCATCCACCGCGGAAACGCGCTTCGACTGCCCGGACGAAATCAAGTTCGACATCGTCGAAAAGGTGCGGGAATCCGCGCTCAAGGACCACGAGGCCATCACCGTGGACGGAGTCCGCATTCTCTACGACAACGGCTGGAGCCTGCTGCGCGCCTCCAACACCCAACCCGTACTCGTGGCTCGTTGCGAAGGCAGGACGGAAGCCGACTTGAGGACGATCTGCGACGATATGAAACGCCGAATCTCGGAAGCGGGGGGACCCGATTTCGAGTGGGAGTACTGAACCGCGCCCATCCGGCGCAGGCCCTCTCGTAACCGAGGGCTTGCGCCGCATTGCGTTCGCCGTCGCCGACCTATCCGGGTCGGCACGCTTTCGGACGGCGGTTTTCGCCGCAAAGAAACTCTACAGCAGCGGAACCGGAACGTTTTCCGCCTCGTGCGAGAAATTTTTCGTTGCGGGCGGCGTCTGAATCGCCTCAGGGAAGGGGCGCCGCCGCAGAATCGCGGCTACGGGCACGCCGTTTTCAAAATCGACGCGGCGACGTACGGCGCATTCCGGCGGTGCACCGAGGCGTTCGGCCTCGCAATCGAAGTGGAATACCCCCGCGTCCCAGGCGAGGAGCGTTCCATCGATTTCGACGACGATCGCTTCGAGCCGCACACCGACACCTGGCGGGAACGCCTCAACCGTTACGCCGAGCAAGAAGCTCCGGCCGCCGCCGTTCAGCGCGGCTTTGTGTAATCCCGCCCGACGACGTCCCCGACCGATCGTCCGCCGTTCACCGCTCCCGTGGCAGCACACGCCGCGATATATCCGAAATTCGCCCCCACCAGGCCGCCGACGGTATATCGTCCGCTCACGTTCCCACCGGCAAAGCACTCGTAAAGAAACGACACTTCGTCGGTCGAACCGGCCAGCCCGCCGACCCAATCGTCTCCCGTCACGTTCCCGTCCGCACGACATTGCGCGAGGGTGGAGGCGTCCCAGACCGCGGAGGCGAGTCCGCCGGCGTTGCTGCCCGCGGCGAATACGTCGCCGCTCGCGTCCACATACTCCAGGCGGCTCGCGCGCACAGGACCGCAAACGCCGCCGACCTGTTCCCTTCCCCAAACGCGCGCCGACGAAAACGACCGCGAGATCTCCCCGTCCTGGATCAAACCGACGATCCCGCCGACATAGCGCTCGCCCGCCACCTCGCCCGCGACCTCGCACCGATATATCGTCAGGTAATCGGCAAGCCCGCACAGGGCGCCGACGAACTTCCCGGAGGCCGCATCGCCCTCCGCTGCGGAGATGGTCACCGCGCGCAGGACCAGATTGCCGATGAAGGCCCGCCGCTCCGCCGTCCCCCGCACGCAGCCGAAGAGTCCGGTTCCGTGCGCACTGCCGGGGTCCGTGATCGTCAGGCCGCGGATCGCATACCCTCCGCCGTCGAAACTGCCCGCAAAGCGGTGATCGAAGGTGCCGATCGGCGTCCAATTGGCGAAATGCGAAATATCGATATCGCCGATCAGACGGTAGGACTTTTCCCCATACGGCACGCCGTCCTCGTCCCGCGTACCCGCATTCACGTTCGCCGCGAGCCAAGCGAGATGCTCCGAGGAGGAAATCTCGTGTGCGCCGAAGCGATACGGCGGCGCGGGTGACGCCTCCCCAGCCGTACACCTCGCCGCCGCGCACAGCAACAGGAGGAAAACAAAAATCAGAGATCGCATTTTCCGCATCGCGAACACCCTTCCAGTGTGGATCGGAGAACGATCTGCCGCCGCCGATAGCGGCCCGCATTCCGAAAATCGCCGAATAGCGGAGATGACGCATACGGAAAAGCGGGACGCAAGCCCATTATGCCACAGAAGCACCAGGCGGTGAAACTTTTGCGCCGAAATGGGTTTTCCTCTTATTATCGCACTATTTATTACGTATAATTTCAAATATCTCCCCATGAACAAATTGACAACCCTTCGCAATGTTGGTATATTGCGCGTATCCATTTCATAAGGACCGTTGAGGGTAGCGGTGCCGTCGGCAGGCAGAACACCCTTTTTACGCTCCCCTGCGTTTCGCAGGGGATTTTTCTACGTTGCTCCTTCGCCCGGTTCCCCCGCGCGCGAGAAAAGATTATCTGGTACAATTTGTCATATGCGGCGCGTTTTTCGCGCGCGGACGCCATGGAGGGAACGTATTTGCGCGGATTCTTGATCCTCTTTGTGATACTTCTTTTGCTCTTGACGCTGATGCCCTTTATCCTCGGCTTCGTCCTCTTTCTCATCGTCGTGTTCGGGGTGTTCGTCCTGTTGGCAAGGCTGGGCCTGCTGCCGGGTACGGTATACAGAACCTACACGTTTACCGAGACGGACGCGCCGCCGCAGCATAGCGACAGGCGGCGCAACAGGAGGAAAATCGTCTTTGTGGAAGACACCCCGCCACCGAAGGCGGATGACGACTGGTATCAATCGGAGCAGGACGGCGAGGTCGTGACGCTGCCCGAGAGCGCCCTGAAAAAGGACGAAGACGAGCCCCTCTGACGGAACGGGCCGGAGCGCGTCGCCATTTCGTCTATGGATCGGAAAAACCCTTACGGACCATCCTCGTCACGGGACCTTTATTCCGCGCCCTCGTCGCCTTTGCGCTCCCGCCGATAAGGAGCGCGCGCAAACACAAACGCGCCGGCCCCATACAATGATCGTCGAAACAATCTCCGAAGCACCGAGAGGAGGGCGCTTCACCGCCGGGCGGTCGCGCGCATGAAGCCTAACGCGCCGCTTCCCTTTCCGGATGCGGATAGCCGCTGACCTTGCCGGTCATCTCCCGGATATCGATCCGCGCCACCCACACCGCCCCTTTGTTTTCCTCGGTGAGGTCGAGGTGCGGTCCGTCGTATTTCTTCATGATCGCGGCAAGCGCATGGTTTTTTTCCGCCAACGCAAGCAACTCGCGCGCTTCCCCGAAACCGATGATGCTGCGGTACCGCATGCTGAATTCCGAACCGATTTCGTCCCGCATCAACTCGAGGCCGACCGAGGCGTGAAAGGAAACCCTCGGGTTGGCCTCGATCAGATCCTTCTTCAGACCTTTGCCCGCACCGTGTATGTAGATCGTCCCGGACTCGAAGCCGAAACCGAGCGGCAGTACATACGGCGCCCCGTCGGGAGACGCCAACCCCAGATAGAGGACTTCGGCCTCCTCCAGTACGCGCTCCATCCACGCCCGGTGTCGCACCGCCTTATCCGCCCTGCGCATCGCCACTCCGTCGAACGCCATTTGTTCGTCTCCCTTCGTCGCTGAAACTCCGTCGCCGCACCACGCAAGGCGACGCGAGGATCACGATTTCGTCGCGGCTCGCAGATTCTCCAACACCTTCCTGTGACAATTCGCCGACTCCGCGGAAAAACAGACGAGGCGCACCTCCTCGATCGTCTCGTCGCCCCGCAGAAAATCCACCACGGTTGCGACGGCCACCTGCGCGGCATCCATCTTCGGGTATCCGTAAACGCCGGTCGAGATCGCCGGGAAAGCGACAGTCTTTGCGCCCAACCGAACCGCTTCCTCGAGCGAGCGTCGGTAGGCGGACGCCAAACGCGGCGGGTCCTCCGGGGCGGCGTGCCAGACCGGCCCGACGGTGTGAATGACCCATTTCGCCGGGAGGCGGTAGCCCCGCGTCGTCTTGGCGTCTCCCGTACGGCAACCGCCGAGCGCTCGGCATTCCTCGAGAAGCTCCGGCCCCGCCGCCCGATGGATCGCTCCATCCACGCCGCCGCCGCCCAAAAGCGTCTCGTTCGCGGCGTTCACGACGGCATCCACACGCTGTCGGGTGATGTCCCCCTCGACGACGACGATCCGCTCCCATACGCTTCGCACAGTCCCCATGCCGCTATCCCTCCGACCAGAATCGCTTGAGTGGGAGGCGGCAGACCATGATCAGCGCATCCTCCGTCCCACCCGCGTAATACCCTTTCTCCCGCGCGGTGTAGACAAAACCGAGCCTAGCGTAAAAATCCCGCACACCACGGTCGGACGCGCGCACCTCCAACCGCATGCGGGAATCGCCCCACTCCTCCGCAATCGTCTCCGCGGCCAGCATCAACTGCGTTCCGATCCCTCTGTTCCTGGCATCGGGATGCACCGCCAGGTTCATGAGGTGCGCCGCACGCGCCGCGCGCCCCAACACGGCGTAACCGACGGGGATCGCCAACAGGGAAGCCTTGATATATGCCAGCTGCCCCAGGCGATTGCGGAGGTCGTTCTCCAAAACGTCGCGCTCCCAAGGGGACGGGAAGCACATCCGCTCGATTTCGCAGATGGCGTCCAGATCCTCGGGAGCGCAAAAGCCGATATCCGCGATCTGCATACCGTTCGTCACAAATCCCGGAAGATCGTGTCCTCCCTGCCCGGTCCGACGCCGATCATCCCCACCGGGACGCCCGTCGCTTCCTCGATGGAGGAAACGTAATCCCTGGTCGCCTGCGGCAACGCGTCGAAGGTGCGGCAGGCGCTGATATCCTCCCGCCAGCCGGGGAAGTCCCGATAGACCGGCCGCGCCCGTTCGGCGACCGTGGCCGAATTGGGGAACGCGCGATATTCCCGCCCTTCGATCTCGTAGGCGACGCAAGCCCGGATCGTATCGAAGCCGGAGAGCACATCGAGCTTCGTCAGCACGAGGACGTCCATTCCGTTGACCTTGACGGCATAGTTCAGCGCCACGAGGTCGAGCCAGCCGCAACGGCGCGGCCGCCCGGTCGTCGCCCCGAACTCCGCCCCCTTGCGCCGCAGCGTCTCCCCCGTTTCCCCCGTCTCCTCGGTCGGGAAAGGTCCCTCGCCGACGCGGCTGCAATAGGCCTTGACGACGCCAATGACGCGTTCGACCCGGCCGGGCCCGACGGCCCCGCCGATGCAACAACCGCCGGCAACGCAGCTGGAACTGGTCACGAACGGATAGGTGCCGTGGTCGATGTCGAGCAGGGTACCCTGCGCGCCCTCGAAGAGAATTCCCTTGCCCGCACGGATCGCTTCGTCGATTTCCAGCGTCGAATCCCCCAGATAGGGCGCGATGAAGTCGCCCCATTCCCGCGCCTGCGCGTAGAGCAGGGCAAAGTCGTAGGGCTCCTCCCCGTAGATCTTCTCGAGGATCCTGTTTTTTTCCTCCAGGTTCTGGCGCAGTTTCTGTTCCAACACGTCCGGTGCGGTCAAATCCTCGGCGCGAATGCCGATGCGATTGTATTTGTCCACATAGCAAGGCCCGATGCCTCTGCCGGTCGTTCCGATCGGCGCGCCCGTCTCGCTTTTCGAAAGATCCCGTTCGCGCAGGGAATCGAGTTTCTTGTGATAGGGCATGACGACGTGCGCGCCGCGGCTGAGCACGAGTCGTGTCCCGATCTCGCGCGGATCGGTCTCCAGCCCTTCCATCTCCTTGCGGAACTGCTCCGGGTCCAGAACGACTCCGTTGCCGACGATGCAGACGCGGTTGGGGTACAAAATCCCGGAGGGGAGAAGGTGGAACACATGCTTTTTCCCCCCGACGATCACCGTGTGCCCCGCATTCGCTCCGCCCTGATAGCGCACGACGACGTCGGCATCGGCGGCAAGCACGTCGACGACGCGCCCCTTCCCCTCGTCTCCCCACTGGGCGCCGACCAACACCTGAATCTGATTTTTCAACCTAGCGCCCCCCTTCCCGAAGCTGCATCAACTGCGGCAGCGTCACCAGCAAAACGCCCTTTTGGGCCAGCTCGTCCCGCGAGAGGCGCTCCAAAAACGCCACGGTGTCCGGCCGCAAATGACAGATTGCGATCGCCCCGCCCTCCTCCTTGGCGTGCGCGATCGCAAGATTCAACTCGACTTCCATCTTTTGCAGGTTCGGCTCGTTGTCGAGGAAACCGGAATTGCTCGCCGTACGCAGGCCGAACGCCTTGGCCGTGTCGTAGGCGATCGAGCGGGAACTCGTCCGGCTGTCCAGGAAAAAGAGGTTGCGCTCCTGCAACACCCGCACCACCGCCTCCATCGTGCGGCGATCCGCGGTCGCCTTCGATCCGCGGTGGTTGCTGATCCCATAGGCGCCGGGAAGCGTGTCGAGGAGCGTCAACAGCGTGCGGCGGATCGCCTCGGGCTTCATGCCGACGCCGATAAGATAATCCGCGCCCCGCGTCCCCGCCTTTCCGTCCGGGTCCACCTCCGCCTGCATCGGGACGTGCACGAGGAACGGCGTTCCGCTCCCCCGCAGCATATCCGCGATCTCGCGGCTGTAACGCAGGTTCGGTATGATCGACCAGGTCAGGGGAAGCTTGTGCTCGTGCAGGCGCCGCGCGAGTTCGATGCTCGAACCGCAATCGTCCAGCACCAAGGCGAGCACGGGCATCCGCGTCGAAATCCGCGTTTCCTCCGTATCGTCGGACGCATCGGTCCCGTCGGGACCCTCCGCGACCGGCTCGACACGATCCGGCACGTCCGGCAACTGGTAGGCGGCCTCGTTGTACGACGTCCTCGCCTGCCAGGAAAGCAACAGTGCGACAGCCGCTCCGCCGACGAGGATCCCGAACAGGAAAACGACGAGCATCGGCATCGTCCGCCGATTGAAGATGGGACTTTCCTTCGCGTGTTTCAATTCCCGTCCTCCCGTTTCCGCGTCGCGCCGCAGCCGCTCTTATTTTTCTTTCTTCGGTGACAGCAGAACGTTGTTCATGACGCCGATCGCCTTCTGCAACTGCTTGTCCTCGGATTTCTCCACGACGGGACCGCCCTCCATCGGGTAGTCGGGCTCGAGGCCCTTCTGGTCGATGACGCGGCCGGAAGGCGTCGCGTAGCGCGCGATGGTCACGTACATGCCGGCGTTGTCGGGCAGGCTGTAAAGCTGCTGCACGGAACCCTTGCCGTAGCTCTTGGCTCCGACCAGCGGACCGCGCTTTCTGTCCTGTATGGCCCCGGCGACGATCTCCGACGCGCTTGCGCTCCCCTCGTTGATCATGACCACCACCGGCAGATCGGTCGCCCGCCCGGTGCTGGCGAAAAGGGCGTCGTCGAAGCGTTTCAACCGGCCCTCCATGCTGACGACCAGGCCGCCGTCGAGGAACTGCGAAGCGACGTCGACCGCGACGTTCAAGAGGCCGCCCGGGTTGTTGCGCATATCGAGGATGATACCCTTGGCTTCGTTCTTTTTCGCCTCGCCCATCGCCTCCGCAAGCTCCGTCGAGGTCTTGTGGTGGAAGTTGTTCAGGCGGATGTAGGCGATCTTGTCGATCATCTCCGAGCGCACGGTCTTGATGTTGATGATCTCTCGCTTGATATCGAAGGAGAGCAGTTCGTTCTCGCCGCTCCGGCGCATCCAGACGGTCACCGACGTATCCGGCGCCCCGCGCAGCATCTTCACCACTTCGTTCTGGTTCATGCCGACGACAACCGTATCGTCGACCTTGACGATCTCGTCCATGGGCTTTACGCCCACGTTATAGGCAGGCGTCCCCTCGATCGGACTGATGACGAGAATCTTACCGTCCCGCTGGCCGACGTACATGCCGAGCCCGCCGTACTCCCCCTCCATCTCCATGTTCTCTTCCTGCAGCTGCTCCGGCTCCACAAAGCGCGTATAGGGGTCGTCGATCGCCGCCACCATGCCTCGGAGGGAGCCGTAAAACAGTTTGCTCTCCTCCGGATGTTTGTCCGCATCCACGTGATACGTTTCCAGGATGGAGCGCACCTGCCGCATCATCATCAAATGATGCTGTGAAAAGGGCAGCAGCCGCGTCCACTCGTCCGCCCCGCTCGCCACTCCGGCGACCACGACGGCCGTCACCAGGACGCCGCCGACGATCGCTCCGCACAAGAAATCCCTCAGTCTTTTATACATTTAGAACTCCGATCCCGAAACCGTCCCGAAATACCTGTTATCTCAGGTATTTCAAGGGGTCCGTCGTATTGCCGTTCACCCGCACCTCGAAGTGCAGATGATCGCCCGTCGCCACGCCGGTCGAACCGACACGTCCGATTTTGTCTCCCATTTTCACCTTTGCGTTCTCCTTCGTGTCGATCCCCGAGAGGTGCGCGTAAACCGTCGTCAGGTTCCCGCCGTGATCCAGAATGACCACCTGCCCGTAACCGCGCAGCCAGCCGGTAAAAAGCACTTCGCCGTCGGAAGCGGCGCGCACCGGATCGCCCTTTTTCCCGTCGATGTCCAAGCCGGAATGCATGGCCCGCGTCTTGAATACGGGGTGGACGCGGCTTCCGTACTGGCTGGTGAGCTTGCCTTTCAGCGGCCAGGCCAGTTTCCCGCCGGTATAGTAGACGGGCGTCGACGTGTTGTTCGCCGACTGCATTTTCTTTTTCGCGGCCAACAGTTGGTTGACCTTGCCCTTAAGCTCGTTGGAGGCCTTGCGTAACTCTTCCTGCTCGGCCATGAAGAGGGCCTTGTCCTTGCGGACCTTCTGCAGCAGGTCGTTTCGATCCTTGGAAGTGCGCTGGATCGAGGTTTTTTGTTTTTCCAGATCCTTATTGCGGCTGTCCAACTCCGTGCGCTGCTTGACCAATTCGGTGCGCGCCCGGTCGAGTATCGCTTTCTGATGAGTCAGCTCGGCGATCAGCGCCCGATCCTGCTCCGCGATCTTGGAGAGCAGGTAGGTCGTCGACATCGCGTCCTGCGCGCCGGTGGCCGACAGGAAAAGGTTGAACTCGGCAACGCCGCCGTACTTGTACACGGCCACCATGCGGTTGCTCAGCAGTCGCTTGGCTTCCTCGATGCGCGCCTCCGTCGTCTTGATCTTCTGCTGCGTGTCGGAAAGCTTGTTCGCCGTCTGGTTCAACTTCAATTGCGTTACGTGCAGGCGCGACTCCGCCTCCGCCATCTTATTGCTCAAGGAGGAGATGTCCTTGATGATCTTGTTTTCCTTCTGGCTCGCGTCCTTGAGTTTTTTCTCGTTTTCCTTGATTTGCCTGACGATCTTCTGATGGTTTTTCTCCTGCGCCTGGATTTCCCTCTCCAGGTCGCTCATCTTCTTCTCGGCGGCACCGGCCTGCGCAACGCAGCATAACGAAAGGAGGACGAATACCAAAAACGCTCCGAGCATGCTCCGGCGATTCCCAAGAGAGTTCCTTTTTGTCATTCCAGCGTCTCCTCTCAAAAAATACATATAGGTTCCCTTATTATAGTCCGACATTAAGAAAATTTAAAGCGGTCGCATCGCGCGTTTCGTAAACGTCTCCACCGCCACCAAGCTCGCCAGCAGGCTGACCACGGCACCCGCCCCGACGAGGATCACGCCGAGCCGCATGACCACCGTGCCCTTTTCCAGGAACGGCAGAAAATGCAGCAGTTCGCGCAACTGGGAGACGATCCCGTTGTAGCTGACTGCGAGCAGGATGCTCGCCCCGAAGGAGCCCAGGGCTCCGAGAATGACGCCTTGCAGGACGAACGGCAGCGCGACGAAGGTCGGAGTCGCGCCGACCATCAGCATGATGCCGATCTCCTCTTCCTTCGAGTAGACGGCGATACGGATCGTGTTGAAGAGGACGACCGCGCTGGCGGTGACGGCGACGACGAGGATCGCGAAGGAGAATTGCCCCGAAAAACGGGAGAATCGGGTCAGCTTCTCCGCGATCGTCCCCGCGTAGACGACGTCCGTCACCTGCGGAACGGCGTTCAGGGAATCCGCCACGACCTTGACGCTGTTGGCCCGGTCCACCCAGATTTCCAAACTCGCCGGGAGCGGGTTGTTCCCGAGGATATCGATCACCGCGCCCTGTTCCGCCGGCAAGCGGTCCTTCAAGCGCTGCAGCGCCATTTCCTCCGTCACGACGTTCACCTTCGTGATGTGCGGCAGGGATGCCACCGCCGCCGCCGCCGCTTCGTGATTCGCCCCCGGCGCGAGGTAGGCCTGGATGGAAAGCTCTCCCTCCAGCACGCTTACGATATGGCGCGTGTTGAGAACCAAAAGAACGCTGGCTCCGATCAGATAGAAGACCGCCGTCGATGTCAGGATCGTCAGAAAGGAAAGGCCCCAGTGCCGGAAAATCAGCCTCGCGGCATCGCGAAAAGCGTACTTAAAACTCCCCATCGAGATTATACCTCCCGCGCTTTTCGTCCCGCACGACCCGCCCGCCGCGAATGCCGACGACGCGCTGCCGATATGCGTCCACGAGATATTGGTTGTGTGTCGCCATGATTACCGTCGTACCGAGCGCATTGATGGAAATGATCAACTGCATGATTTCCTCCGCTGTGTGCAGGTCGAGGTTGCCGGTGGGTTCGTCGGCCAACAACACGGAGGGCGCGTTGACGATGGCCCGCGCCACCGCGACGCGCTGCTGCTCGCCGCCCGAGAGCTGGGGCGGATAAAGGAAGCGCCGCCGCCAAAGGTTTACCTGATCGAGGATCTCCCCCGTCCGCTCCTTGACCTCGCGCGGCGGAACCCCCAGCACCTCGAGGACGAAGGCGACGTTTTCGAAGACGTTCAGATGGGGGAGCAGGCAGAAATCCTGAAAGATCACGCCGATGTCGCGGCGGAATATGGAGAGGTCCACCCGGCTGATTTTCCGCAACGAAAAAGAGCCGACCGAGATCTGCCCCCTGGTCGGCGCAACTTCCCTCGTGATGCAACGAAGCAGGGTCGTCTTCCCGGAACCCGTCGGGCCGACGAGATAGACGAATTCCCCCTTGGGTATTTCCAGATACACATCTTCCAAAGCCGTTATGTCGGGGTAGAAGATCTTGCTCACCCCTGAAAAACGAATATCCATGGTTACCTCCTGCGCATGGCCAACACCTGCACCACGTTATGGACGATCTCACGATGCGTGAGCCCGTAGTACTCCTGGAGCTCGTCGGGCATCCCGCTCTGCCCGAAATCGTCGTCGATCGCGATATTCCGGACCGGAACCGAGTAGCTTCTGCACAAACACTCCGCGACCGCGCCGTACAGCCCGGCCACACCCATATGTTTCTCGGCGACGACGCAGCACCCCGTCCGGCGGACGGAGGCGAGGAGCAACTCCTCGGGGAACGGCTTGATACTGTAGCAATCGATGACGTCCGCCTCGATCCCCTGCTGCGACAATACCGCTGCAGCCCGCAACGCTTCGCCGACCATGATGCCGTTCGCACATATGGTAACCCCATCGCCCTCGGATAGCAACCTTGCACCGCCCGCATGAAAGTCGAAATCGTCGGCATCGTATATTTCCGCGGTGACCATCCGACTCAGCCGGATATACGCGGGCCCCGGCAGCGAGGCGAGTTGGAGCGTCAGTCGGTAAGCACTCTGCATGTCCGCCGGAGATAAAACCGTCATTCGCGGCAGGACGCGCATCAGGGCGAAGTCCTCGTTCATCTGGCGCACCGCGCCGTCCCGGTTGAGCGTCTTTCCGTCCTGTACGGAGGAAAGCACCACGCCGAGACCGGGAATTGCGATCGCGGAGCGGATCTGTTCGTAGCTCCGCGCGATATAGGTCGGCGAGGCGAGCGCGGAGACAAAGACACGCTTTCCCGTCAACGCCAATCCGGCGGCGGCGAGAATCATCGTCTGCTCCGCCAGATCCGCCGTCACGTGCGGCTGCGAGGCCGTGCGCGCGGCACCCGCCTCGAGGAAGACGACCTCGGGATGCTCCCGCTCGATCTCCGCGATCGCCCGGCAGTATCCCGTATATGTACTGTGCGGCGAAACGCTCATCTCGCCCTTCCCTCCGGACGCCCTCTCCGCTCCAACGCCGTGAGCGCGTTGTCGATGTCGTCGCTGGTGATCGGGTCCGCGGTGTCGGCCGCGGCGTCGAAAATGCGGAAAGAGGCCTCGTCGCCGTCCTGCACGGTGTGCAGGATCAAAACCTTGGGGACATCCTCCGCCGCCTCCAAAGTGGCGAACGCGGCCTCGATCGCCGCGAAATCGTGTCCGTCCGTCTCGCACACACGCCAACCCCAGGCGCCGAGACGCTCTTTCAAGACACGCAGGCGCCCCCCCGCATCGTCCGCGTTCAGGGGTGCGTCGAGCAGCAGCACCAAATTTCCCAGACGGCAATCGGCAGCCGTCTCCAAGGACTCCCAGGCGACGCCCTCCCGCAATTCCTCCTCGCCGGCAAGACAGTACACGTTGGCGGCGATACCCTGCATGCGCAACCCCAAACAGATTCCACAGGCGACGCCGATACCGTCCCCGGCGACGCCTCCCGGCGCGTCGACGCCCGGCGTCCGCAAATCCGGATAGCCCTGCAACATCGCGCCCAATCTGCGATAACTCCAGAGTTCGTCTCTGCCGAAATACCCCCGGCGCGAGAGGCAGGCGTACAGGGCGGCAGCCGCCAACCCCTTGCTCAGGACGACGCGGTCGCGGTCGTCCCGGTTTCGCCTCTCCGGCGAAGTGCGCAGGTGCGCCCAGTAAAGATAAACCAACACGTCCGCCGCGGTCAGCGCCGCCGAAAGGCCGTGCGCCCGCGCGACTCCCATCATCCGGACGATGTCCTTACGCACCTCGAGCGCGACCTGTTCCAGTTCCGCCCGTTTGCCGTCATCCATATGTCATCCCCCAGACACGCAGCCCAACCCGATGCGAAATTGTTCGACGACGGCGGCGCGCGCGCGCTCCAACTCTTCGCGGCCCACAGTGGGCGAAGCTGTCAGCAACTGCATTATATCAAAAAAGTTATCCGTTCCTTTTTTATTTTCCAAAAGACCGATCCCCCACTGTCGGGCAAACCCCTCCACCTTCGGGTCGTACGACGAGAGCAACGCGCGTAGGCCGAAGAACGCCGACAATACGCCGAAGTGCAGCCGCATGCCGATGCCGCCGCAGGCGTCGCGCGCCAATGCGCCGAACGCATCCATGTCGTCCACCCGCACGACGGGAAAGGCGGGAATCTCCCCGGTCCGCTGGAGGCGCAGGAACTCCGCCCGATCCTCCTCGGCTAAGGCGACGCCCCGCAATGAGCGGCCGCCTTCCGCACAGCAGCGGACGGCGTGCGCAATCGCCGCGAGCGCGTCACCGCGCCTTCGCGTGGGGCGCAGATTGACGAGGATCTCTCCGTCGGGATCGGCGGGGTTGGCATGGTCCGGCGGACGGAAACCCAGAACGAGGTCGGGCATCGTTTCCGCCCGGACGCCCACGGAGTCCAACAGCGCGTGGGAGATTTCGTCGCGCACCGCAAGGTAAGCGCAACGGGAAAGGGCGTTCCGCGCAAGCCACCGGGCCAGCCCGCTCCGCAGTGGGCCGACCGATTGCCCGAGCGCCCACACTTTTTTTCCCAACGACCCGGCCAGACGCACCAACCACCAGTAATAGAAGGGCGACCGCAGGCTGCTCGCATCCTGGAAAAGACCGCCGCCCGCGAAAAGAAGCGAGCCGGAGGCGGCGACCGCCGCGCGCACGACCGGAATGCGCCACCTGTCGAAGGCCGATATGCCCAAGCTGTCCCGCGCGTCGGCCGGAGTTGCCGAGAGGATCGCGATCCGCCTTCTCTCGACGCCGCATTCTATCAGCCGTTCCACCGCGGAACGGGCGAGCAACTCGTCCCCCAGATTGCCGAAGCCGAAATAACCGGCGAGCAGGACGTCGAAGGTCCCTGCGGGAAGACGCCGCAAGGTCAATCGAAGAGTTCCTTTCCGCCGATCCTCCAGAGCGGCCTCCCGATATAATCGATCGCCAGGAGCGCCAGCAGGCCCACGACGATGCCCAGCCACCAACCGTTGACGACCCGCACCACGGTCAACGGCAGCAGCGTGTGGAAGTGGCAGAAGGTGTTGACGGCCGAGGCAAAGGCCAGGCTCGCGCCGACCCGCAGGACTTCGCGATAGCGCGCCGCCCAGTCCCGGCGTACGAATGCATAGTAGAGAATGAGGCAGGGGTAGCCCACGAGAAATTCCTTCGTCCGAGGGCGGACCCAGAGCAGGCGCTCCAACATATCGCGGAAACGGACCTCCCAACCTGGGACGAAGGAAACGTTGCCGCTGCGCACGGTGAGCAGCAGAGCGCCCAGCATCAGAATGCCGAGGAGAAACAGCTCCCCCCACACCGGCGGGCGCTGCACGATTGCCGCCAAAGATTCCGGATGCACGCGCCGCTTCAGGTCGTACGCCAAAACCAGCAGCGGCGGCAGCAGCAGCGTCAGCTTCACGCCGGAGAAGGGAGAGAGACGAAGCATGGCGACGGTCGTCCCGTAAAACGCCGCGATCGTCAGGCCGCCGGCTACGACGATCCCCAGCCCGGCAAGCAGTCCGCGCAGGGGCTTGCGATAGCGGTCCAACGCGAATATCGTCGCCTCCGCGGCGACAAAGGCGGCGGAGAAACCGCCGAGCAGCCGCGAAACGGAGGATATCCTCCACACGGCGAACCCGAGCAGAAAGACTCCCGCGAGGAACACGACGCACGCTTCACGCGCAACGCCCTCGTCCCGCCGTCCGAAGTAGCGCAACAGGTAGGAGAAGACGCACAGGAGAAAGACGGCGGAAAGAGCCCAAGCGGAGAAAAGGTTCGCGCGGAAGAGCGGGATCGGCTGCGGCCATCCGATCCCGTATCCCCTGCTGCGCAGGGCGTCGCGGATCGCCTCCGTATCCTCCTTGAAGGGCTCGTAACGCCCGACGCTGTAAAGTTCGTAAGGGCGCAGCAGAATCAGCCGTATCGAGCGCTCGTGCACCGCGCGCACCATGCGCTCGACGATCTGCCCCCGGCTCATCCTGCGAGAGATCAACTCCTCGCGGACGAGGCTGTGCAGCGGCAGAAGATCCGGCACCATGGCGGAATACAGTTGAGAGGCTCCGATCTGCCGGACGAATTCCGCCTGGGCGACGGTGATCCCCTTTTCCTTCAACACCTCGGCCGTCGGAGAAAGGTTCGGGTAGCCCGCGACAATCTGTCCGGCCGGGACGATGGAGGCAATGAACGGGTAGCGCTCCTTCAGCCAGCGAATGCCGCGCGCCACGGCCTCGCCGTCCAGCCCGACGGCCGGGTAGGGGCGATAGAGCGTTTGCGCGGAAACGCCCCGGGCGAAGTCGAGCGCGGCGAAGTCCGGGAGCAGCCCGGCGTCGGCTAGCTCGTCGACCGGCGCGGGAAGGACGATCAACGTCTGGTTGCCCATCGTCCGTTTCGCCGATTTCGGCATGCGGAGGGAGAGATATTCCTCCACCAGCCGGAACAACTCCGATTTATTGTCGATCAGGATCGTGCCCCTGTCCAGCGGCACGCTCAGCCCCGCATAGTACGTCGGGCCAAGGGATGCGAGCGATCCGTAAGTGAGGGGCAGCGCCCCTCCCGACAAATCCTTCCCGGTCAGCTCCGGCGCGGTAATACCCACGACGCCGCGTTCGGCCAGCTCCCGATAGACCGCATCGGGCTCCAGGCCGGCTTCGCGGGCGAGGGAGAGGACATCGCGATACTCGACGACGATCGCGACCGAGCGGTGCGTCCACTCCACACCGGCACGCCGTACGAGGGCGGGCACGGACAGCAAAAGCGCCAACAACAAAACGGCCCAGAAGAAACGATCCGCGGGGATCGTCCACCTCCCGGCCCGATCGGCATCGGGGGTTTGCGTTTTCCCGCGCGGGTGCCCCTCTCGTTCCGCCGGGATCCCCTCCTCCTCCTCAGCCCGTCTGCGCAGCTCTTCTTCATCCCAGATTCTGGGCATCGGCCTTCATCTCCCATCCTCCATAACTTATCCCATAGATCCGTTTCAGCATCCCGCACAGTCGATATACGGGCAGCCCGACCACATTGTAGTAACATCCTTCGATCCGGCGCACGAGGGCGGCCCCCAGGCCCTGTATGGCGTAGGCCCCGGCCTTGTCGTCCCCCTCGCCCGAGGCGACGAAGCGCATGATTTCCTCCTCGCGCAGCGCGCCGAACCAGACCGTCGTCGTCTCCACACCGCGATCCAACAGAAGGCCGTCGCGCGCGACTGCCACGCCGGTGTGCACGAGGTGCGCCCGGTCGTTCAGCAGGCGCAGCATGCGGCAGGCGTCGTCGCGGTCGCGAGGTTTGCCCAGCGCCAGGCCGTCGACGTCGACGACGGTATCCGCGCCGATCGTCACCGCTCCCGCGGTCGAGCGCGAAGCGGCCGTCGCCTTGGCACAGGCGAGCCTGCCCGCCGTGTCCGCCGGGACTTCGCCCGCCAGGACCGCTTCGTCGACATCGGGAACGCATGTACCAAACGCCCAACCGAGATCGGACAGAATCTGTCGCCTTCTCGGGCTGGCCGACGCGAGGACCAGCTTCGCTTTCGTGTCGATGCCGCTCATCGCGCTACGAAGAACCCCGCGATACACCCCAGGAAGGTCCCGAGATTCACGCGCAGCGAAAACTGAAAGCCGAAACGCAACGCGATCAGGTCCACCTGGGAAATCGCGATGGAGATCTTTTCGAAATCGCGGAAAAAGGACGCCGTCGGCGCAAATCGCTGCAAAAAAATACCGAGGAGCGTCCCCAACACCGCACAAAACAGCACGACGGACCAGCGACGGGAGCGTGGTGCGGACATGGGAAACACCACTCCCTCACCTCCCTACGAACGCCAGCGACAACGCCCCTCCGCCGAGAAGGGCGCAATACAGGGAGAAAAACCACCATTTGTCGCTGGTGACGAGTTTTCGCAACAGGGCCAAGGAGAGCAGGCCGGAGGCGAACGCCAGCACCGCGCCGCCGAACCACCCCTTGGGAAGCGCGAGGCAAAACTCTCCGACGCCCCCCAGATCTCCCGCCTCGTAAAGCGTCGCGCCGAGGATCGCCGGGACCGACAGCAGAAAGGAGAAGCGAAACGCCTCCTCCCGGGAGACGCCGGCGATCAGCGCCGCCCAGATGGTCGATCCGGAGCGCGATATCCCGGGGAACACCGCCAGCCCCTGGACGAGCCCCACCCAACAGCCGTCGCGGATGGTCAAATCCCTCGCCCCGACGCGGAGGCGCCGCGAGGAGAGCAACAGCAGCGCGGTGACCAGGAAATTCCCCCCCAGCCACAATAGATTTGCCGACGCGGCCTCGGCAAAAGATTTGAGCAAAATGCCGAGCGGTCCGGTGATCAACGTCCCCGCGATCACCGCCCACCCAAAGGCCCATCCCCTCCGCGTACGCGCGTCGCGGTCGCGGAATCCGCAAACCCATTCCTTCAACAATACCGCGATGTCCCCGGCGAAGTACAGAAAGACCGCGCACAAAGTGGCCATGTGCAGTGTCAGGTCGAAGGCCAGGGAAGGCTCTTCGACGCCGAGGAATACGCGCGCCAGCGCGAGGTGACCGGAACTGCTGACCGGCAGGAATTCCGTAAGACCCTGCAACAGGCCCATCCACAGAGTGTCCGACGTCATTTGTGCCCTTTCTGATGACTGTGTAGTTTTTGAATGTCCTTCACGATATATGCGAGGTTGTGCGCGTGGTCCCCGACTCGCTCCAGGTTGCTCAGCACGTCGATGAACGCGATACCCGCGCTCGCTTGGCACTTCCCGCTGTTGAGACGTTCGATATGCCGCGCGCGCAACAACCTCTCCATCTGGTCGATCTTCGGTTCGAGCGACAGCACCTCGTCCGCGAGCGCCACGTTTTCCGTCTCCAGAGCCAGGATGCTTTTCTCCACGGCCTCCAGCACCAGGTCGAACATCTCACGGCACTCCGTCATCGCCTTGTTGGAGAATTTTAGCTTTTTTTCGTGCATGTACTGGGCCATCTCCAGCAGGTTTTCCGCGTGGTCGCCCATGCGCTCGATATCGCTGGCGCCGCTCACGCACGAATTCAAAAGCAGGGCAAGCTCGGCGGCCAAGCCCTTTTGGCCGAGTTGCGTGGCGTAATTGATGATCTCGTGCGTGAGGTCGTTGATCGCCTTTTCCATCATGACCGCGTCGGGAATGCGCTTCGGCTTCTTCTCGAGAATGACGGTGTGGCATTCCCGCAACATGCCCAGGGCGATGTTGCCGAGCCGGACCATTTCCTTCCGGACCGCGTCCACCCCGGCGGCGGGGGAAACGGCGATCAGGTGCGCGTCGAGGTATTTCGCCCCCTGATCCTGCATGACGGCCGTTTTATCGTCGGGGACCAATCTGCGGATGAAGGCCGTGTATGGGCGGATGAACGGGAGGAAGATCATGGTGTTCAGAATGTTGAACATGCTGTGCGAATTCGCCACCTGCCGGGCGATTTCGGAGGAGGTCAGCGCCACCAGCGCGGTGAAGGGTTTCAACAAGGCCATCATGATGAGCGCGCCGATCACGTTGAACATAACGTGCGCGGTCGCCGCCTGTTTCGCGGCGCGATTGCCGCCGAGCGAGGCGAGCACGGCGGTGATCGTCGTCCCGATGTTGTCGCCCAGAATCATGGCGACCGCCGCCGGCAGATCGACCAGCCCCTGCGTGGCCATCGCCATCGTCAACGCGACGGTCGCCGCGCTGGCCTGCACCAGCATCGTCACCGCCGCGCCCATGACGAGTCCCATCAGGGGGTTGTTGTTGACCACATAGAAGAGGTCCTGCCTCCCCTGCAGGAAGGACATCGCCTCCTGCATCATTCCCATCCCGACGAACAGCAGGGCGAACCCCACGAGGCCGAAACCCATCTGGCGCTGCCTGGCGTTTTTCGCCGTGATCGTCAGCACCGCCCCGACGATCGCGGCGATGATGGAATACTTGCTGATGCTGAAGGCGATCAGCTGCGCGGTGATCGTCGTCCCGATGTTCGCGCCCATGACGACGCTGAACCCCTGCGCCAGGTTCATCAGGCCGACGTGTACGAAGCTCACGACCATAACCGTCGTGGCGCTGCTGCTCTGGATGATCATCGTGACGACGGCCCCGACGGCGACGCCCCGCACCGGCGTTCCCGTGAGCGAAGCGATGAGCCGCCGGAGATTGTCCCCCGCGAGATCCTGGAGCGCGTCGCCCATCGTCTTGATGCCGTAGATGAGAAGCGCGACACCGCCCAAGAGCTTCAGGATGTCCTGTAACGACATGAGTTCGCCCACCCTTTTTTAAAGGAGATATAAGCGGCCGTCCTGCGTCGGCGTCCGTTATGCCGCCGGCTTTCGCGGGCTCCTGGCCCGGCGCCGCGGCTTGGCCGTCTTGGCGGCAGGTGCGGTTTCGCCCGCGGGCTCGCCGCCCAACACCGTAACGAGCGGAATAATCGAAGGATACGCGCGAAAATTACGGGTCAGCACGTCCCGGATGCGTTTGCGGATCTCCGTCTGGATCGACGTTTTTTCGACCGCGCCGGAACGCACGGCCTCCAGGGCTTTGTCCACGGCTTTCTCGACATCCGGCCCCATGTTCTCCCGGTCCAGCCCGAAGATGCTCCCCCGGCTGTCCGCCTGGACGGGCGCGAGGAGGCGATACTCTTTATCCACTACAACGGAAAGCGTCACGAGGCCGCTCTCCGAAAGCTCCTTGCGCTCGCGCAGCAGGCTTCCCTCGAACTCGCCGAGCATCATCCCGTCCACCAACACCGCGCCGGAGTGCACGCGGTTTCCCAGTTTCGCCGTCTTGCCGTCCGCTTCGATCTCCAGCACGTCCCCGTTCTGCATGACGAAGACGTTTTTCGCCGCGATCCCCATCTCCCGCGCCAGCTGCCCGTGCCGCACCAAGTGCCGATACTCGCCGTGGCAGGGCGCGAAATATTTCGGGTGAACGAGGCTGAGGAGGATCTTCTGCTCCTCGCGCGAGGCGTGTCCGGAGACGTGGATGTCGCTGCCGCGCTCGTAAATCACCTCGCAGCCGCACGCGAAAAGTCGGTTGACGGTATTGCTGACGAGTTTTTCGTTGCCGGGAATGGGGGTGGCGGAGATAACGACAAGATCCTTCGCTCCGAGCCGAATCTGGCGGTGTTCGCTTTTGCTCATCAATACAAGCCCGGAAAAAGGTTCCCCCTGGCTGCCGGTCGTCAGCACGACCGTGCGGTTCGGGGCCAGCTGCTCCGCCTCCTGGGAGGTGATGAGCAGGCCGTCCGGAACCTCGACATAGCCCAGCTTCATGGCCAGCTCGACATACGCGAGCATACTGCGCCCCATCAGGACGACTTTACGGTTGAAGCGGGCCGCGATCGTGATGACCTGCTGCGCCCGGTAGAGGTTGCTGGCGAAGGCCGCGATGACGATCCGCCGGTCCTTGTGGGTGCGGAAAATTTCCTCGAACGTGTGGGCCACGACGGACTCGGAGGCCGTAAAACCGGGGCGTTCGCTGTTCGTCGAGTCCGACATGAGGAGCAGTACACCCTCCTCGCCCAGCTTGGCCAGCGCGGCGAGGTCGGTGCCCTTGCCCCCGATCGGCGTCATGTCCAGTTTGAAGTCGCCGCTGTGCAGGATGGTGCCGACCGGCGTGCGCACGCTGATCGCCAGCGAGTCGGGAATGGAGTGGCTGACGTTGAGAAAACCGATTTCGAAACACCCCGCCCGAACCGTGTCCCCGGCCTGTATCTTGTTGTACTTCGGGCGATAGGAGGCGCGCGCGTCCAGCATCTTGTTTTCGACCAGCGCAAGCGTCAGCGGCGTGCCGTAGATCGGCGCGTCGATGCGAGGCAGAATCAAGGGGATGGCGCCGATATGGTCCTCATGCCCGTGTGTCAGAAAAAGCCCCCGGATCTTCTCCTTGTTCTCCAGCAGATACTGCACGTCCGGTATGACGAAATCGATCCCGAGCATCTCCTCCTCGGGAAATTTCAGGCCGCAATCGATGAGAATGATATCCTCGCCGTATTCGATGGCCGTGATGTTCTTTCCGATTTCTCCCATTCCCCCGAAGGGGATCACGCGCAAAGCCGATTTGTTCTTTTCGTTGCTTTTGCCGACCGCCGGTCGGCCCGACCGCCTTCTTCTCGTGGTCGTCATTTATACGATTCTCTCGTCGACGGATTTGTCCATGTCTTCCTTTTTTCCCTTCGCTCTTCCCCTGAAATTGCCGACCTAACGGACGACGATATCATCGATGTCGATGCGGTGACGCTGCAAACCGTTCTCCAGCATAAACTCCTGCGTACGCTTGAGTTCGGCGATGTCGTCGTCCCCGATCTCCGGTGAAAAATCATACCACGAAATCATCGCCTCCACGGCGTCCTTCGTCAATTTCGTCTCCGCCGCCGCCATGTCGACGGCCGCCGCCCGGTTCTCCCCGATCCGCTCCAGCGCCGCGCCGTGCATCTTCAAGAAGCGGCCGATCACCTCCGGCTCCCTGTCCATGAACGTTTTGGTGGTCGCGATGACGGTGGTGGCGTCCACCAAGCCGACGCCGTCGAGCAGGGTCCTCGCACCCGCCTGCGATGCCCGGTAGGCGTCCGCGCCGGCCAGCAGCGCGGCGTCGATGCTCCCGTTGGACAAGGCCGCCGCCGCGGCGGGAATCCCCATGTTGATGAACTCGTAATCCGACGGCTTCATGCCCGCGCGCACGGTCGCGGCCGCCAACAGTTGATGGAGGATCGTTCCCTTGGGTCCGCCGATCTTCCGCCCTTTCAGGTCCTCGGCGCTGCGGATGTCGGGATTCGTCGTCATGATCATAAACGCCCTCGGCGCACGCGAGTAGATCCCTACGATGCGGATGTCGAGCCCCTCGGAGGCCGCCAGGATCGCCGACGTCGCCCCCAGGCAATGGGCGATATCGACCTCCCCCGCGGCCATGGCGGCGGTCTGTTTGGGGCCGGCGTTCAGGTCGGGCAGAAGGATCTCCGTGCCGGGAAACGCGTTCTGGAAAAGCCCCTCGTTCTTCTCGACGATCGTCGGAACGTTCAGGGGAGACGCGACGTAAGTGATGGAAAGACGTGCGGGCGCAGCCTCGGAGGGCGTCCAGGCGAAAAACAGGCAGACCGCCGCCAATGCCGCCAAACAGCGCGGCCTCTTGCTCATGATCTTCCAAACGTTCACTGTCCTCACCCTTTCGTGCGAATTTCCCGTCGAAAAACGAGCTATCTCTTATATCCGATCACGTTGCGGAGCAGATTTTTCCGCCACGCCTCGCCGTCGGCGTCCTCGACTCCTACGGGAGAGCCGCCGTCGATCACGCCGACGATCCCCCGTCCCTGCGCGCTCTCGGCGACGACGATCTGCAGCGGGTTCGCGGTCGCCGCGAAAATGCCGCACACCTCCTGCACCGCCTTGATCCGGCCCAGGACGTTGATCGGGTAGCCGTTTTTGATCATCACCACGAAGCAATGCCCGGCGCCGATCTCCAGCGCGTTGCGCACGGCGCAGGCGACGAGCGCCTCGTCGTTGCCGTCCCGCCGGACCAGGCGTTCGACCGACGCCTCGCAAAAGGCGATGCCGAACAAAAGCGAGGGGGAGGACGTCACGAGGGCCTCGAAGATATCCTCGACCGTCTTGATGAAGTGGCTCTGTCCCACGATGATGTTGCAGTCCTCCGGTATCTCCATCGTCGCCAGTCCCAGTTTCAACGCTTCCATCCCGACACCTCCGGCCTCTCGGGCCCATTCGTGATATCGCAACGCCGCCCATATCCTAACATAAAAACGCCCCGCCAGACAGGCGGAAGGTCCGCTGTCGACGGGGCGTTTTGCGATGCTGCCGCTCGGGACGTTACGATTTCCCGCCCGAACTGCTCAGTTTCAGCTCCTGCACGACATCGTCCGTAATGTCGATGCCGCCGTAGAAGAGCGCGGACTTATCCACCACGACCGTCACGCTCTTCGCCTGCGCCACCTTGCGCACGGCTTTGTCGATCTCCTCGAAAAGGGGGCGCATCAGCTTCTGCTCCTCCTCCGCGATTTCCAAGCGCATTTTCTGGAAGAGCTCCGCCTTCTTGTTATTGTCGGTCTCCTTGTCGATCGCGACCTTGGCGTCGTTCTGCTTCTTCTCCGCGATGTTCTTAATCTGTTGCAACGTCTGCTCGTACTTCGGATGCTGGAACAGCACCTTCTGCGGATCTATTCCGGCGACGCGCTCCTCTGCCGCGACTGCCGCGCCCGCGGTGAGAATCCCGACCAAAATCGCGAGAAACAGGACTCCCACAACTCTCCGATTGTTGAACATTCTTCATTGACCTCCTCTAAAGATTCCGTCATGCCTACGCATGCATCCATATTCATCGGATCAGATCGTTTTTATCAGGTAATTTTACTCGCCTTTCACCACCCTGTCCAAGTATAATTGCGTACTGCCGGGATTGAGCACCCGTCGGGAGGGATCGCCGTGCAATGTGTCGCCCTGTTCGAAACCACCCGCATGGCCCTGCAATTCGAACGGGCCTGCCGAGCCTGCGATATCGACGTCCGCATCGTGCCGGTCCCCCGGCGGCTTTCGTCGAGTTGCGGATTCGCATGCGAATACCCCTGCGACGTGCGCGCCAGGGTCGCGCAAATCGCGCGCGAGGCCGATATCGAGGTCTCCGCGTATCACGAACTCGACGCCTGACCTCGCAGCGCTTCGGCCAGCGCGTCCGCGACCGAGCGGACGTCGTCGTCCGTCATGTCCGGATACATCGGCAGCGAGAGCTCGCCGGCGGAATACCGCTCCGCCTCGGGAAACGCCCCCTCCGAAAAACCGAAGCGGTTCCTGTAATACGTATGCAGATGCACCGGTACATAATGAACCTGCACACCGATGCCCGCTTCCCGCAGCCGCATGAACACGTCCCTGCGGCAAGCGGGCGTTACCCAGACGGGAAACAGGTGATACGCATGCCCCGGATGCGCGGGCGGAAGCGTCACACCGGCGACTTGCGGCAGGTATTCCCGGTACAGCCGCGCGATCTCCCTGCGCCTTTCCACGAAAAACGGCAGGCGGCGCATCTGGCTTTCGCCGAGGGCGCACGCGATGTCGCTCAACCGGTAATTGTAACCCAGCTCGATCATGTCGTTGTCCCACGCCCCCGCGTAGGGGCGTACGAAATCCGCGGGGGACTTGACGATGCCGTGCGTACGGAAGGTACGCAGCCGCTTCGCGAACTCCCCGGAGTTCGTCGCGACCATGCCGCCCTCCGCCGTCGTGATGTGTTTTACGGGGTGGAAACTGAAGACGGTCATGTCCGCCTCGCAACCCACGCGTTTTCCCCGCCGTTCCGCGCCGAGCGCGTGGCTCGCGTCCTCGATCAGCAACGCGTCGGCCTGCGCCGCGATGGGCCGAAAAGCCTCCAAATCGACCGGGTATCCGGCGAAGCTGACCGGAACGACCGCGCGGACCGGGCCTTCGGCACGCCGCATCACGGCCTGCGCGGCGATCGGATCCATGCACAGCGTGTCGGCGGCGATATCCGCGAAGAGCGGGGTGCCGCCGCAATACAGGGCGGCGTTGCTGGTCGCGGCGAATGTCAGCGGGGGCACGACGACCACGTCGCCCGGGGCGACTCCGGCGACGTGCATCGCGCCGTGCAAAGCCGCGGTCCCGCTGGAAAAGCAAACCGCATGCGCCGCCCCGACGTAATCCGCCACCGCCGCCTCGAACCGCTCGACCGTCGGCCCCGTCGTCAGCCAATCGCCCCGCAACACCGCGACGACGGCATCGATATCCGCCTGATCGATGCTCTGGCGCCCATAAGGTAGGTAAGCCTTCATCCACAACACCCTCCACGCAAAACGGCGCGCCACATGGGGCGGCAACCGCAACGATCGAATCGCGGAGACATCATAGCACAATTCATTTCATATCCACAAAACTTTTGAAACAAAACACATCTTTTTGCTCGATATTCCGGCAAATTTAAACCGGCGCCGCCAAGCCGGGAAATCACGGCAACGAGCACCCGCCATCGAATTGCCGCACGACGGCGTGCGGGCGGCGACATCCGCCTGTCCCCGCTTTTCCCGCGCATTTCCTTGCCGTACACCCGGCCGGGCTGTTCCGTCTTGAGGAAAACGGCGATTCCTTGTACAATAAATAAGTTGTATCCCGATTGTTCTGTTTCGAGAACTTTTCCGCAAAAGGGGTTCAATATAAGCAACACGGTACCTTGACAAACGAATTTCGATGAGGTGATGAAAAATGTTGGAGTCAATTTTAACGGCGGCTATTTCCGTAATTATCGGTGTGGTGGGCGGCATCTTCGTCTACAAGACCATGCTCGGAAAACAGGAGGCCGGCGCCGTTTCCAAAGCCGAAAAGCTGTTGGAGGAAGCGGCGAACAAGGCCGAGCTCGCCAGAAAAAGCCTCATGGCGGAGACCAAGGACGAAATATTCCGCCTGCGCCAGGAGGTCGACAAGGAGACGAAGGAACGCAGAAACGAGCTGCAGCGCACGGAGCGCAAGCTGGAGCAGAAAGAGGAAAACCTCGACAAGAAACTGGACAACGTCGGCAAGCGCGAGGAAGAGCTGAAGCAACGCCTGGAGGAAGCAAAAGAAAAAATGGAGGCGCTCTCCCACAAGGAGGGAGAACTCCTCACGAAGCTCGAGGAAATCGCGCGCCTCTCGCAGGAGGACGCGAAGGCCCTGCTTCTCGCCGAAGTCGAGACGGAGGCGAACCACCTCATCGGCCTCAGGCTGAAGGAGATGGAAGAGCGCGCGCGGCGCGAGGCGGACCGCAAGGCGCAGGAGATCATCGCGGTCGCCATCCAGCGCTGCTGCGTCGACTTCACGTCGGAAATCGCGGTCAGCGTGGTACAGATTCCCTCGGACGAGATGAAGGGGCGGATCATCGGCCGCGAAGGGCGCAACATCCGCACCTTCGAGACGCTGAGCGGCGTGGACCTGATCGTCGACGACACGCCGGAAGCCGTCACCCTGAGCTGCTTCGACCCCATTCGGCGCGAGGTCGCGCGCCTCTCCCTGGAGCGGCTGATCCAGGATGGGCGCATCCACCCGGCGAGGATCGAGGAAATTCTCGAGAAATCGCAGCGCGACGTGGAGGCCCAGGTGATCGAGGCGGGCGAGGAAGCCCTGCTCGAGACCGGCATCAAGCACATCCACCCGGAGCTCTCCAAACTGATCGGGCAGCTTCGCTTCCGCGCCAGCTACGGGCAGAACGCCCTGCGGCACAGCCTGGAGGTCGCGCACCTGTGCGGCCTGTTCGCATCCGAACTGGGCCTGGACGAGAGCGTCGCCAAACGGGCGGGCCTCCTCCACGACATCGGCAAGGCCGTGGACCATCAGGTGGAGGGGCCGCACGCCATGATCGGCGCCGACATCGCCAAGCGCTACAACGAAGCGCCGGAGATCATCAACGCGATCGCGTCGCACCACGAGGACGAGGAGCCGCAGACGCTCTACGCGCTGCTGGTGGCGGCCGCCGACGCGGTCAGCGCCTCTCGGCCGGGTGCGCGCCGGGAGAGCCTCGACGCCTACGTCAAGCGCCTGGAGAAGCTCGAGGAGATCGCCCAATCCTTCGACGGCGTCAGCAAAGCGTTCGCCATCCAGGCGGGCCGAGAGGTGCGGGTGGCGGTCTGTCCCGAGACGACGGACGACGGCACGATGCAAAAACTCGCCTACGACATCGCGAGAAAGATCGAAGGGGAGATGAAGTACCCAGGGCAGATCCGGGTGACGCTGATCCGGGAGACGCGCGTGGTCGACTACGCGAAGTAGTCGCCATGAAAATCCTCTTCGTAGGCGACGTCTTCGGCAGGCCGGGACGCACGGCCCTGGAGGCCGTGCTTCCGGCACTTCGCGCGGAGGAAGGGCCCTTCGATTTCGTCGTCGTCAACTGCGAGAACGCCGCGGCCGGGTTCGGCATGACGGAGCGCCTGATGAACGACATGTTCGCTCTGGGGGTGGACGTCATGACCTCCGGCAACCACATCTGGGACAAGAAGGATTTCGTCCCCGTATTGGATCGGGAACCCAGGGTCCTCCGTCCGGCGAACTACGCGGCGGGGAGTCCCGGAAGGGGCTGCGGGGTTTTCGAAAAAAACGGCCGCAGGCTTTGCGTACTGAACTTACAGGGCAGGGCGTTCATGCCGCCCGTGGACTGTCCCTTCCGGGCGGCCGACGACGCGCTGGCGCAGGTATGCGCGGACGTCGTGTTCGTCGATTTTCACGCGGAAGCGACGGCGGAAAAGATCGCGCTCGCACGGTATCTCGACGGACGCGTCTCGGCACTCGCAGGCACCCACACGCATGTGCAGACGGCGGACGATCGCATTCTGCCGGGCGGAACGGCGTACATCACGGATGCCGGCATGACCGGCGGGCACGGAGGCGTCATCGGCACAAAGTACGACTCGGTGATTCCCAAGTTTCTGACAAGCATCCCCTCCAAATTCGAGGTCGAAGAGACCGAATCCCGTCTGCAAGGCGTCGTGTTCGACATCGACGACGAGACGGGAAGAGCATTCGACATCCGCAGAATCGACAGAATATCCGCGTAACTAAAAAGCGGC
>DAIRUD010000002.1:0-24890 GCA_036803565.1 Synergistaceae bacterium
TGGCGGGGTGCGGGGCGGAGCCCCGCGGTCCTGCCCCTACGACAGCCAGTCGAGATCGGCGAAACCCAGCCGGTTGCGCGTCAGCGCGTCTATGGCGGCGATCTGTTCCAGAAGCGCCTCCATCCTGTCGAGCGGCACCATGTTCGGCCCGTCGCTCTTGGCGCGGTCCGGATCCGGGTGCGTCTCCAGAAAGACCGCATCCACGCCGACGGCCAGCGCGGCGCGCACGAGCGGCAGGACGAAGCGGCGGTCGCCGCCGCTGGCGTTGCCCTTGCCGCCGGGGCTCTGCACGCTGTGCGTGGCGTCGAACATCACCGGCACGCCGAGCGCGCGCATGACGACGAGCGAGCGAAAATCCACCACCAGCTGCCGGTAGCCGAACGTGGTCCCGCGCTCGCAGAGGATCACCGAGCGCGCACCAGCCTCGCGGCACTTCTCGACGACGCTCGCCATGTCCTCCGGCGCGAGGAACTGCGCCTTCTTCACGTTGACCGGGCGGCCGGTCCGCGCCGCCGCGACCAGGAGATCCGTCTGGCGGCAGAGAAACGCCGGGATCTGGAGCACGTCCGCGACCTCCGCCACCGGGGCCGCCTGCTGCGGTTCGTGGATGTCCGTAAGGATGGGCACGCCCTCCCGGCGCTTGATCTCGTCCAGCCACCGCAAACCGCGCTCGAGGCCCGGACCCCGCTCGCTGTGGATGGACGTCCGGTTCGCCTTGTCGAACGAAGCCTTGAAGATATACCCGAACCCATGCGCCGCGCAGGCCTTCTTGAGCCTCGCGGCGACCTCCAGCCCCAGCTCCGGCGATTCCAGCATGCAGGGCCCGGCGACGATCGCCAGGCGCCCTCCGTCGATCGTCACCGCACCGAGCGCTCCTTGAGTATTTTCACAAGACGAAGCATTTTTTCCTTCGCCTCTCGCGACATTTCCCAATCGACATCCCCCTTTCGTCCGGACGCGTCGGAACGCGCCTCGTCCCCGTCGTCCCCCGTTCCGCCGCAATATTTCATCGCCAGCCGCTCGTATACGCGGCAGCGTACCTCCCAGCCGAGCTCCCCCGCGACGAAGGCGGCGACCGCGTTCGCCGTCCCCGGGCCGCCCAACAGTTCGATCCCGGCGCGGGCCATCTCGTGCCGCCGGACGGGATCGCGGATCAGCGCGACGGCGGCGTCGGCCAGGGCCTCGGGGGTGGCATCCACAAGCAATTCGGCGTCCTGCAGCAGTTTCTTCTGCACCAGCTTGCCCTTCTCGATAATCGAGAGGACGGGCACGCCCAGGCCAGCGGACACCTGATTGGCGGTGCCGCCGAGGCCGATGAGCAGATCCGCGCCGTAGGCCACCGCGGCGATCGGCCCGTCATACAGGCGCACCACGGCATTGCCGACGGAGATCGCATCCTCCCCCACGCGCCCGCCCCGCCCCGCCTCCGCGATCAGGCGATCCTTCTCGATCGTGGGCGCGACGACCATGACGTAAGAGCAGTCCATGGTCTGCGAAATACGCTCGACGGCGGAGAGCAGGAGGCCGATGTCCCGATATGCCCGCGGCCTGCTCCCCGGGAGCAGCATCACGCGCGGCCCCTCCAGGCCGCCCCAGGGGTCCGCATCGGCATCCGCCTCCAGGGCGAGATCCATGATCGGGTTGCCCGCGAAGAAGGCACGCACGCCGTGCTGCTTCAGCTCCCACGCCGTCTCGGCGTCCCGCGTCCACACGGCGCGGGTGCGGGCCCGCATCAGCCACCGCTCCGCCCGCAGGTGCCCGTGCAGCTTCGTGCTCTTGGCCGTCGCCACGAGCGCCGGCGTCAGCCCCGCCCCCCACAGCGTGTGTGCGAGGAGGTAGATATCCCCGACGCAGATCGGAGTTCGATACTGCCCGCGCAACCTCCTCCAGGTGCCGATCTGGCCGCGGATCTGCCTGTAGAGCCCGTGGCGCAGATCGCGGAACAGGTCCCGAAAGGAGTACTTCACGATTCCGCCGCTCGGCATCTCCGACGGCGGCGAGACGACCTCGATGCCGCGATCCTCGTACTCCTTCCCGCGTCCCACGAGGGGGAAGGCGACGACGCGCGCCGAAGGAAAGCGCCTGTGCAGGCGATCGGCCAGCAAAGCGCCGATCGAGTCCTCCCCGTGCCCGTTGGAGGCGACGACGAACCGCGGGCGCAGGTGCTCGACCAGGGCGTGCCAGAACGCCTCCGCGCGATCGACGGCGACGGAGATGCGGGGAATATAGAGCGGCAGGAGCATCGTCGCGTCCTCCGGCATGTTCTGGAGGTCCTTCTCCGTGCAGACGAAGGCGGTCGCGCCCAACTCTTTGGCGCCGCGCTCCAGAAAATCGATATCCGCCCAGGTAAAACGGTGGTGATCGCGATAGGCGTAATTTTTGAGCACCGTAAGCCCCATCGAGGCCAGAAAGCCATGGAAGCTGTCGGGGTTGCCGATGGCGGAGAAGGTGACGAACTTCCCCTCCGGCACCTGTTGCCCCCACTCCGGGACGAAGGGCAGCGTCTCGTCCCGGTCGCGGACGAGCCAGCCGTCCAGCTGGATGCGCGCGCTGAAGATCCGCTCCGCCGGAGTCCAGCGCGACAACTCGTCCCGAATGCGCGCAACGGTCTCCGGGTCCGCCTGATCGGCCTTCGTCAGCACGACCAGGTCGGCGCGCTGCAACGCCTCCGGATGCTCGCGCAGGATCCCCGCGGGAAACATCTTGCCGTTGCCGAAGGGGCAGGTGGCGTCGACGAGCACGATGTCCAAATCCCGCCCCATCCGCCGGTGCTGGAAGGCGTCGTCCGCCACGGCGATGTCGACCCCCAGGCGCTGGAGCAGGCGCACACCGTCATAGCGGTCCCGCGATACGACCACCTTCGCCTCGGGAATGCGCCGGGCCAGCATCAGAGGCTCGTCCCCCGTCGCGCTGCGGTCCGAACTCCAGCGATCCTGCCCGATCCACAGCGGCGTCTTGGAATCGCCGCCGTAACCGCGGCTGACGATGCCGACGGAGAGGCCGCAGTCCATGAGGCGGCGCGCCAGCATCTCGACCATCGGCGTCTTGTTGGTCCCGCCGTGGCAGATGTTCCCGACGCTGATGACGGGGATCGGAGGGTCGATGCTGCAAAAGAGGCCGCGGTCGAAAAAGGCGTTGCGCACACCGACGACGGGGCGCAGCAGCGCGCCGAAGATATTCAGTCCCTGCCAGGGGGAAAACCTGCCGGCCTCGCCCCGGGCATAGCGGAGGTAGCTATTGAGCAGCCGGGGCATCGCCGCCGCCCTGCAGAGCCTGCAGATTGCAATAATAACCGCCCAACGCCACGAGCTCCGCATGCCGCCCCTCTTCCACGACGCGCCCCTCGTGCAGGACGAGAATGCGGTCCGCCTCGCGGATCGTGGACAGCCGATGCGCGATGACAAGCGACGTCCGCCCGCGCATCGCCTCGTTCATCGCCCCCTGGACCTGCGATTCGACGAGCGCGTCGAGCGAGGACGTCGCCTCGTCCATGAGCAGGATCGCCGGGTTGCGGACGATCGCCCGCGCGATCGCCACGCGCTGGCGCTGCCCGCCGGAGAGCGTCACGCCGCGCTCCCCGATCTCGGTCTCGTATCCGTCGGGCAGGCCGGAGACGAAGGCGTCGATATCCGCCGTGCGGGCGGCGGCGCGAATCTCCTCCAGCGTCGCCCCCTCGCAGCCGTAGGCGATATTGTAGGCGACGCTCCCCTTCATCAGGACGGGGTCCTGCGGCACGACGCCGATGCGCCGCCGGTACGCGTCGAGGTCGAACTGCCGCAGATCGACGCCGTCCACGAGGATCCGCCCCTTCGTCGGGTCGTAAAAGCGCAGGACGAGGTCCGCGATGGTGGACTTCCCCGCGCCCGTCGAACCGACGATGGCCACCTTCTCGCCGGGGTCGATGCGCAGGTTCAACCCGTGCAACACCCAGCGCTCCTCGTCGTAGGCGAACCAGACGTCCTCGAAGACGATGCCGCCGTGCATGTCGCGCGGAACGACCGGCGCCTCGGGCAGCGCGACCTCCTCCGGCTCGTCGAGGATCTCGAAGATGCGCTCGGCCGCTGGGACGCCCTGCTGTACCGCGCTGACGACGCGCGTCATGACGCGCGCGGGCTGCGCGAGCAGGGCGAGATAGGTGACGAAGGAGAGCAGCGCCCCCGGCGTCAGCCGCCCGGCGAGGACGTCCCGGCCGCCGAGCCAGAGGATCAGGGCGAGCGCGGCGATCAGCGCCACCTCCACGAACCCCTCGAGGATGCCGCGCGTCTGCGTGCCGCGCACGAGCGCCTTGAAGTGGCGGTTGCTCTGCTCGCGGAAGCGCTCGAACTCGTATTTTTCCGTGGCGAAGGCGCGAACGATGCGGACGGAGGAGAGCGCCTCCTGGGCGATGGCGGCGAGTTGGGCGAGCTGCTCCTGGATGGAGCGGCCCACGCGCCGCAGCTTTTCCGAGGCTCGGTCGATGGCCAGCATCGCCACAGGGACGACGGTAAACGTGAAGAGGGTCAGCTTCCAGTTGATGAAGAAGAGGATGCCGAGGATGCCGAAGAAGGTCGCCGCCTGGATCACGAAATTCGCCACTTCCGACGCCAGGATGTTCTGCAGGGTCGACACGTCGTTGGTGATGCGGGAGATGAACTCCCCCATCCGCCGCCGGTAGAGGACGCGCAGCGAAAGCCGCTGCGTCTTGTCGTACAGCTCCAGGCGCATGTCCAGCACGACCTTTTGCGCCACCCAGGTCATGAGATAGACATTCCCGTAATTGAAGATCGCCTTGAGCAGAAAGAGAAACACGACGGAGACGGCGACGATGTCGAGCATCGCCCTGTCGCCCTCGATCAGCACGTCGTCGACGACGTACTTGATCAGCCAGGGCGGGACCAGCCCGAAGACGGCGGACAGCCCCATGCAGAGCAGCGCCGCGGCGAGGCGGCCCAGATAGGGACGGCAGTAGGAGAGCAGGCGGAGGTAGGGGCGAAATTCATCCAATCGCCTTCTCACCGGGCGCACGAAATTCCCTCCAGAATCCGCGACGCCCAGAAGGCATAGACGCCGCTGCGTCCCAACAACGGCAGAAGCGCGCGCAGGCGCTCCAGCCTGCGGCCGCGGAAGGCATCGTCGGCATCGAGCCACTCCGCCACCGCCGCCCGCGCACAGGACCCCGTCGCCCGCCCCTGGATCAGTTCCGGAAAGAGCATCTCGCCCGCCAGGATGTTCGGCACGGAAAAATAGCGATTCCGCAACAGCAGGCGGCCGACCAGGCCGCTGAGACGGCCGAGTTTGTAGAGCACGATCATATACCGTTGCAGCAGCAGCGCCTGCATCGTCGTCGTCCCGCTGGTGCCGACGACGAAGGACGAGGCGGCCATGAGGTCGTGCCCGTTGCCCTCGTAGCGAAGCTGTCCGGCGGCATCCAGCCGTGCCAGCAAGCGCTCCCGGGCGCGCGGGGAGAGGCCCGGCGCGATGGAAAAAACAGGGTACCAGCCGCGGGATGCGAGCAGTTCGTAAGCCGCGCTCAAAGGGCCGTACAGATTGTCGATCTCCGTTCCCCGGCTCCCCGGCATCAGCGCGACGAGGCGCTCCGGCACGACGCGTTGCGCGCCGGGACCGGAGATCGCGCCGAAGACCTGCTCCGGCGGCAGCTTCCAATCCGCCGCCTCGTCGACGAAGGGATGTCCGATCCATCCGGACCGGCAACCGGCGTTTTCCAGATAGTCGTGCTCGAACTTGAAAAGCGGCAGGCATTCGTCGACGTGAGCCGCGAGGTCGCGCGACCGAGAGCTCCGCCAGGCCCAGACGGCCGGCGGAGAGACGTAGACGATCCGCCCGCGATAGCCGTTCCGCCGCAGCCTGCGGATCAGGGGCAAATGGAAATCCGGGCTGTCGACGACGACGACGACCTCCGGCCGCGCCTCGATCACCTCGCGGTACATCTCCCCCATCAGCGAGAGGATGCCGCGCAATGAGCCGAACACCTCCGACACGCCCAGAATATGCAGGCGTTCGTTGCTCCAGAGAGCTTCCACACCGGCATCCTCACTCTCCTCGCCGCAAAGCCCGTAGATCCGCCCGAGGAACCCCTCGGCCCGCAGCAGTCCGTGGAGGACCGCAACATAGTGGTCGCCGGAGACCTCCCCGGCGCTCACGAAGACGGAGCCGCCTCCGGTCAATAATCGATTCCCACTACGGCGATGCCCTTCTCCTCCGCACAGGCCCGGAACTCGTCCGGAGAGAGGATCAGGGTCCATCCCGCCTGTATCGCAAGACAACCGAGCCCGGCGCTGGCCATCAGGCGGACCGTCTGCGGCCCCACCGTCGGGATGTCGTACCGCTCGTCCTGCCCCTCTTTGATCATCTTCACGAGCACGCCGCGCTCGCAGAGCGACCCCGCCCGCAGGATCGCCGCGTCGGTGCCCTCCATCGCCTCGACGGCGACGACCGAGTGCCGGTTGACGATGACGCTCTGCCCGAACGAAAGGGGCACGACGACGCGGGCGATCTCGGTGCCGTAGGCGATATCGCTCCGCTCCTCCGGCGTCGGCTCACGGCCCGCGATTCGGCCGCGCGTCGCCAGCATGTCGCCGAGGAGGCTCCGGTAGCCGACGACCTCGAAACCGGCCTTCTCGAAGGCGGCGACGATACCGCCCAGCAACGTGTGATCGTCCCGCACGTCCAGGGACGCCACCAGGTCCCTGGCCATGCCGTCCAACATCGCGCTGCGGTAGATCAGCGTTTTCGGCACCACCCCAGCGAACATGACCTGCCGCACGCCGCGGGTGAACATATCCCGAATCGTCGCGGCAAGCGCCGTCTTGACGACCGGGACGACGTCGGCGGCGCTCTCCGCGAACGCGCCGTATTCCTCGCGGATGGCGTATACCACCGGTTTTTTCCCGTCCAAGGCCAGCCTGCGCGCGATCTCCTCGGGCAGCGCCCCCTCGCCCGCGATCAGTGCAACGGACATACAACGACCCCCTCATCGAAAATGAATGCTGTTATTCTTATCACGGCGAAAGGCCGGTAATGGCCCGTCAGCCGAGGCGGTTCGCGCGGCGGACCAGATACGCGCCGACGACCAGAAACACCGCGTTGGGAATCCAAGCCGCGACGACTCCGGGGATGAAACCGGCCTCGCCGAGGGATTTGCAGAAGGACATGATCACGTAATAGCAGAAGACGATGATGACGGACAGCCCCAGGCCGATGCTGGAGCTCGAGCGCTGCGGCCGGCTGCCGACGGCCGCGCCGACCAGGACCAGGACCACGCTGGCCCACGGCACGGCGATGCGCAGGTGCAGCAGCATCCACAGCTTGCCCGTCTCGTTGCCCTGCAACGAAGCGTTGCGGATCGTCTGGTACAGCTCGCGCAGGCTCATCTCGTCGGGGTCGGCGGACTGCGTATCGATGTCCGACGGCGTCATGGAGAGGTTGAGCTTCTGCCTCTCGAAGCGGAAGAGCATGTTCACCTGCCCGTCCTGAGCCACCTCGAACACCTGCCCGTCGAAAAGCCACCAGGCGGCGTTCGCCCACTCCCCGCGCGGCGCGGAGATCAGCCGGGAGATACGCCCCTCCTGGAATTCCTGCACGAGAATCTCCTCCATCTTGCCGGAGCGGGGGCGCACGGTGCCGATGTAGAGCACCCGGCGCAGCTCGCCGTCCGTCTCCTCGCGGATGAAGACGTTCTCCCGAAAGAGCGGGGGAACGGTACGGAACACCTCGTAGCGGAGCACATTCGCCGCCGCCCGCTCGCTCAACGGGACGACGGTCTCGTTGAGCAGGAAGGCGGCGACGGAAATCAGCACCCCGGCGACCACCAGCGGACGCACGATTCTCCCGAAGGAGATGCCCGCCGATTTCAGCGCGACGAGCTCCGAATTGGCCGACATGTTGCCGAACCCCAGAAGCGAGGCCAACAGGCAGCTCATGGGTATGGTCAAGGTCACGACCGCCGGCAGGGAGTAGACGAAGAGGCGCAGGACGATGGCGAAGGAGACGCCGCGCTGGATCATCAGGTCCGCCAGCTTGAAGAGCAGGTTTCCCGCGACGAGGATCACCGTGAACGACATGATCCCGAACAGAAACGGCGCCAGCATCTGCCCCAATATGAACCTGTCGAGAATCATGCCGTCGTATTTGTCTCGCAGCAACGAACGCCCTCCCAGCCTAAGCCGAATTCAGCCGCAGAATATGATCCGCGGCTTCGCGCACCGCCCCGCGCCCTCCCGGCGAGCGGGTGACGAAATCGGCGACCGCGGCGACCCGCGCGTCGGCGTCGGCGACGGCGACGCCCAATCCCGCCCAGGCGATACAGGCAAGGTCGGGCAGATCGTCGCCCAGAAAGGCGACCTCCGCCGCGTCCAGGCCGAGTTCCCCGGCCATCGCGACGAGGTCGGGAAGCTTGTCCGGCGTTCCGTTCAGGACGCGGCGGACCCCCAGATCCCGCGCGCGGCGCTCCGTGGCCTCCGAACGCCTGCCGCTGATGAAGGCCACCTCCACGCCCGCCCGCAGGAGCGCGACGATGCCGTAGCCGTCGCGCACGTAGAAGCGCTTGAACTCGTTGCCCGCGCCGTCCATGTAGAACGAGCCGTCGGTCAGCGTACCGTCGACATCCATCGCGACGAGGCGAATCATCTCAGTCCTCCTCGCCCTCTCGGCGATGCGCGCGCTCCCGGTCCGCCCACGCCACGAGGCCGCGTTTCAAGGAGCGCGTGAAGGCGACGATCGTCTCGGCGAATTCGTCCCCCGGGAACTGTCGCTCGATCTCCGCAATCGCGTCGCGACGGGTCGTGCGACGGTCGTACAGCAATTTATAGATGTTCTTGATCCGCGTCCGCTGCTCCTGGGTAAAACCGCGCCGCCGCAACCCGATGACGTTCAGGCCGTACACGCGGGCGGGGTGACCGTCGACGATGGAATACGGCGGGATGTCCTTGGTCACCTTGGCCAGGCCGCCGACCATGGCGTAATCCCCGACCTTGACGAATTGGTGGAATCCGGAGAGCCCGCTGACCACGACGTAATCCCCGACCTCCACATGTCCGGAAAAACCGACCTTGTTCGTCACCGTGCACTCCCGCCCGATGCGGACGTTGTGCCCCAGGTGACAGCTCTCCATAATCCATGTCCCGCGGCCGATGGACGTCTCGCAGCCCTCCCCCGTCGCCTTGTTGACGGTGACGTGCTCCCGCAGGACGACGTCGTCCTCGATGCGCACGAAGGACTGTTCGCCCCGGTAATTATGGTCCTGGGGAATGCCGCCGACGGAGACGTACTCGAAAATATGGCAATTTTTGCCGATCTCCACGTCGTCCGCGATGCGGGAATAGGCGTCGACGATCGTGCCGTCGCCGATCCTCGCCCCCGCCTCGACGATGGCGAACGGGCCGATGCGCACGTCCCGCCCCAGTTCCGCTTTCGGGGAGACGAGAGCGGTGGCGTGAATGAGGCCGCCGGAGCTCATTTCCCGGCGTCCTCTGCCGCGTCCTGCGTCAGGGTCGTGGCGCTGACGAAACCCATCGTCGCCTCCGCGACGACCTCTCCGTCGACCGTCCCGACGAAGCGCATCTTGCCCATCTTGCCGCGAAAACGGACGAGCGTCGCCTCGGTGCGAAGCTGATCCCCCGGCATCACCGGCTTGCGGAATTTCGCCTCGTGCACCGTGGTCAAAAAGACAATCCGGCGCTCCCCTTCCGGCACGACCTGCTTCTTCTGCTCCAGCGCCATCATGACGCAACCGACCTGGCCCATCGCCTCGAGGATCAGGACGCCCGGCATCACCGGCTCGTTGGGGAAATGCCCCTGGAAAAAGGGCTCGTTCGTCGTCACGTTCTTGATGCCGACGATCCGCTTTTCCTCCCCGTCCATATCCACCTCCACGATGCGGTCCACCAGAAGGAAGGGATATCGGTGGGGCAGGAATTCCCTGATGCTGTGGATATCGTAGATGCACTTCGCCTTCGGCGTTTTGGCCTGGTCGCCCACTCCGCAAAACCTCCTTCAATCTTCGGGGAACAATCCCCGCAACCGCTCCACAAGCTTCGCATGCAGCGCATGTCCACCGCACACGCAGATATAATGCGCCCTCGCGACAGGGCCGGCAAGGGCGAGATCGCCCAGCAGGTCCAGCAGCTTATGTGCCGCACACTCCCGGGGAATCCGATATCCAGTATCGTTTACCGGGCCGTCGTCGCCGATTATTATAGCATTCTCCAGGGCTCCGCCCTGCGCAAGCCCGGAGGCCCGCAAGGCCTCCACCTCCGCAAGGAGGGCAAAGGTGCGGGCGGGTGCGATTTCCTCCAGAAACGCCGCGGGAGCGAGGACGACGTCTTTCATCTCCGTACCCAGCGCCGTTCCCGGATAATCGATCACATAGGTCAAGCGCAGCGCGTCGGACGGCAGCGCGATGATCGACGCGCGCCCCGCGTCCAGACACACCGGGGCGACAAGCGCCCGCACGGCGGCGGGCTCTACGCCCCGGCACAGGGACGTCTCCGCGATGGCCCGCGCGAAGGGGAGGGCGCTGCCGTCGAGGATCGGAATCTCCGGCCCCTCCGCCTCGATCAGCACGTCGTCCAACCCCATGCCGACGACGGCGGCAAGGACGTGCTCCGTCGTGGCAAGCCGCTCTCCTCCGGGAAAGACGATCGTCGTATTGCGCCGCGAAAGCTCCCGCGCGGCCTCCCGTATCGAATAGCGGCGCGCGCCGAAGGCAAAACGCACGCCCGCGCCCTCCTCCAGCGGCGAGAGCGTCACGCGCGAGGGGCGGCCCGTATGGATGCCGACGCCCTCGAAGGTCAGGCGCGTCGCGAGCGTCCGGCGTCCGCCGCTCAAGCCCCGCCGCTCCCCGCGCGGAGTTCCGCGACGATGCGCTCCAGCTCCTTCAGACGCGCGGCATAGTCCGGCACGCGTCGGAGCGCCGCCTGCAAACGCTTCTCCGTCATATTGTCCTGTGCCGGGAAACCGGAGACGACGGCCCCGTCCGCGATGTCCTTGGTGATGCCGGAGCGGCCCGCCGCGACGACGCGGCTGCCGATCTTCACGTGGTCGGAAACGCCGGTCATGCCGGCCAAGATGCTCTTTTCCCCAATGGTGACGCTGCCGCCGACGCCGATAAAACCGGTCAGTACACAGTCCTCCCCGACGTCGCAATTGTGCGCGACGTGCGTCAGGCTGCCGACCTTGGTCCCCCTGCGGATCCGGGTCGTACCGAACGTCGCGCGGTCCACCGTGCTGTTCGCGCCGATCTCCACGTCGTCCTCCAGCAGAACCGTGCCGATCTGCGGAATTTTCCGCCAAACGCCCCGGTCGTCGGGCTCGAAGCCGAAGCCGTCGTCGCCGATCACGACGCCGCCGTGCAGGGTGACGCGCGCGCCGAGGCGCACGAAATCCTGCAGCACGACCGAGGCCATCAACCGGCAATCGTCGCCGATCGCGACCCCTCTGCCGACGAAGACGTTCCCCTGCAGAAACACGCGCTCCCCGAGCTGTGCGCCCTCCAGGACCACGCAACCCGGCCCGATCGCACACCCCTCCCCGACGACGGCCTCCGGGTGGACGAACGCGGTCGGATGCACGCCCGGCGCGACGTCGCGGCGCGGGTCGAACTGCGCGAGGATGTACGTCAACGCGGATCGCGGGCGCTCCATCTCGATGCCGTCCCGTCCCACCAGAGAACCGGGGACGGACAGCACCGGCACGGCGGGCGGCAGGGAGGCCAGGTTGGCGCGCTCCCACACGACGCAGAGCATATCCGCCTGCGGCGCGTCCGTGGAGCAGATACCGCGAATTTTGCGGTCGCCGTCGCCGATCACGACGCCCCCCGCCAACGCGGCGATCTCCCGAAGGGTTATTTCCGGCACATCTTCCACCTCCGTCGCCCGGGTTCGGAGTCGGTATTCCGCCCGGACCTCGTCAAAATCGTCAAACGTCCCGCTTTACAAAAGTTCCGCCCATCATGGCCGGGGAGACGTTTTCTTCGTGGGGCTCCGCCCCACACCCCGCCAGGGGATTGCAATCCCCTGGACCCCTGGTTTGCGGAGCGGTTTCCCGGAGTTACGCCGCGCTAGAGGTTGACGAGCGCCCGCACGTTCCAGGGATCGTCGCTGCGGGAGTCGTAGTGCGCCTCGATGGACAGGAAGTCGTTGATGCGGTAACCGAGCGCACCGTTGGTCTCCCCGTCCACGCTCTGGCGGATCCAGGCGTAGGGGCGGCGGATGCGCGGCTCGATGGACGCCCGCAGCCACCACGTGTCCTCGTAGGAACTCCACTCCCCTCCCAGCCACACGTTGCGCCAGGGGGACCAGCGGGCGCCGAGGCGGCTCTCCAGATCCCAGTCGTTGATCTCCAAGATCAGTTCCGTGTATAACTCCAGTTCCCACCCGGATACGATCAGCGCACGCCGTCCGAGGTGCAGGCCGATTTCCGGGTAACGATCGTCCGCCCCCGCGTAAACCCCCATCCACACCCACGCCGCGTAGCGACGGCTCTCCAGGTCGATGTCCAGCTCCGAGACCGTCCCGGTCTTCAGGGCGATCTCCGGCTCGGCCTTGACCATCTCCACCAGGGACTCCTCTTTCAAAAGCCCCCGACTCATCTCCAGAAAATCCTCGCGATGCCGCTCCAGCCAGGGAACCGGAATGCCGATGACGGGGGCGAACCCCTTCAGTAAATCGTCCTTCAGGTTGGAGTGCAGCATGAGGGGGATGGAGGAGGAGTTGATGCGCGACGTCACCGCCAGGGTCAGCGGCTGCTCCGGCGTGAAGGAGAGCTCCAGCGCCACGCGTTCCCCCAGGCCGTTGCGCACCATGAGCGAAATGCGCCAACCGGGCAGACGCTCGCCGAGCAGGTCTTCGATACGTCCCTTCAGGTCGAGGTCGCCCCACGTCAGCGCCTCGACCGGCACGCCCTCCATCCAGCGCGCCACCTCCTCGCGGGCCTCCGCGACGTCGGCGGCGAACCAGCGGTCCACGGGCGCGCTGAGGTTCGGCGGCAGCAGCGCCACATCCCAAACGGGCACGGAGGCGCGCGGCCGCAGAACAATCGCCACCGTCTCGTCCGCCTCGAACGAGACCGCGTGTACCTCGTAACCGTTCAGCAGGCGGTTGGCGACGACGGAGAGGAGTTCCTGCTTCACCGCTTGCGATTCATGGGCCGGAATATGGTCGTGGACCGCATTCAAACTCCGCTCCGCGGCCGCCGCCAGCCAGTCCGGCAGGCCGTCCACGCGCACATTCGCCTGCGCGGCGGCGGGAAAAAGGAGTACGAAAACGAACAGAGTTGCGGCGGAAAACGCAGCCGCAACTCCCGAAGCCCTACGCCCTGTCGCGCACAGCCTAGAACATCTCGCCAAATCCGAAGTGCACCCGCGATTCGTCATCGCCCTGCGCAAAGTCGAAACGGAGGTTGCCCAGCGGCGTGCGGATCCGAACGCCCAATCCATAAGCGTCCGCCAGGTCGCCGAAGTCGAAATCCTCGCCCTTGTAGCTGTCCCATACCCTGCCCGCATCGTAGAAGAAGACCAGCGAGGCGCTCTTGTGCACCGGCATGCGGAACTCGGCGTTCAAGAGAAACATCTGGTCGCCGCGGAAGCGCTTGTCCTCGTAGCCGCGCAGGGTGTTGTCGCCGCCCAGCGTGTAGTCGACGGCCCAGGGCAGGTAGCCGTCCGCGTCGCCGATCATCACGCGGGCCGCCAAAATCGGGGGGATGTCGTCGAAGGTGAAGCTGCGCTCGAAAAGCCGGGTCAGAAATTCGACCTCGGTGTAATACCGCGCCTCGAACCAGTATTTCCAATACGACCAATCGCCGCCCAACGTATCCAGACCCTTTTCGACCGTGATCGATTCGAGGTCGCCCTTGGGATACGGCGTATAGGGGTCCGTGTTGTCGCGCGTCAGGCGTGCGGAGACCATGAAGTTCTTCCCGCTCTCCATCTCCTCGTACTGCGCCTCCGTCGGATCCGCCCCGTAGTGCGGGTAGATGTTGACTTCCTGCCACTCCGTGGTCAGGTACCAGCTCAGCTTCGAGCGCTCGGAGAATTTCCGGCCGACGCCGACATACGCGCCGCGCCTGTCCTCGTCGTAGTCGAACTGGTAGATATCGTCCTCGTAGTAACTCAGGTCGTCCCATGCCCGCTTATAGGCGCCGATCCGCCAGGAGTACACCTTCTGGTCCATGTAGGGCTGCTCCAGGGTGATCCAGTACTGCTCCCGGTCGCCGATGTCGAAACCGACGCCGAAGCGCTCCCCCCGGCCGCCCCAGTTGTTGTCGCTGTAGGAAAGGCCGCCGCTCAATCCGCTCTGCGTGCCGTACCCGACGGAAACGCCGATGCGTCCCGTCTTCGCCTCCGCCACCGTCAGCACGAGATTGATGTCCTCCGGCGTCTCGCCCGGCTCGAAGCCGACGTTGACGTCCTCGAAGTAACCCAGGCCCTGCAGCTTGCTCAAGGTGTAGCGCAGCCGCGTGGCGTTGAAGAGGTCGCCCTCCTTCAAGCGCAGCTGGCGTTCGATGACGTAGGTCTTGGTGCGCTTGTTGCCCTGGATGACGATCTGCCCGACGCGCGGCTCGGTGATGTAGACGTTGACGGTGTTGCCCTCGATCTTGACGTCGCTGACGCGCGCCATGACGTAGCCGTCCTGCTGGTACTTCTCCTTGATGCGCTGGAGATCGTTGCGGAAGAAAACGCGGTTGAAAATCATCCCCGGTTTCGTGAAACAGAGGTCCTGCAACTTTTCCTCGGAGTAGACGGTGTTGCCGAAAAAGCGAATGCCCTCGATGTGCGGGTTTTCGACGACCATAAAGACGATGTTCGTACCGTCGATCTCGTCCACAAGCCGATAGTCCACGTTGGCGAAGAAGCCGAGGTCGAAGATGGCGTCGGCGTCCTTGGCGATCCGGTTCTGGTCCATGGGTGCGCCGACGCGCGAGGTGACGACGGAGAGAATATGCTCGGACACGACCTCCTGGTTTCCCTCGACGCTGATGGCGAGGATCGGTTGGGACTGGAGGCGCGGCGGGCGGGAGCGCTGCGGGGCATCCTCGCTCCGGGGCCGCCCCTCCGTCAGCGGATCCTCCGTCGGCCGCGGAAGGCCGGACGGATCTATCGTCGGTTCGTTCCCTCCGCCCTCGGGCTGTCCGATCACCACCGGAACCCCCCCGACCGCCGGTTCCGCGCCCATCGCCAGGACGGGATCGAAAAAGAGGGATGCCGCCATCACCAAAAGGCAGGCGGCGATCCGCATGACATGTGTCTTCACGTGCGAGGACAAATGGGGGCTAGCAGAATTCCGGCACAATACAAACCATCTCCCTATTCGTTCAAATACAACTTGCTCAAGGCACCACTCTCACACCGGGCTCGGGAACCCGCAACGCCCTCTGCCCCACCTGAATGAGGGAGATCACGTCCTCAAAAGAAGGCCTGGTCTGCTGCTCCGCGGGGGAGCGCGTCGACTCCGCCTTCTGTGCGCCGCGCTTTCCGTCCGTTCGCGTCTCGCCGACGACGACGCTCCGCACCACGGCGGGGGGCCGCACCGGCGTTCCCCCGCGCGGACTCTCCGCCGCGACGGCGACACCGGAGCGCGGCGCGTCCTGCATATCCGGCTCGAACTCCACCGACAGGAGCACCCTGCCCGTATTGCCGCTGCTCAGCGTCTCCCGCAGCGCCGTGAGAATCTCGCCCTCCGTGCTCGTCAAGACGGCGAGGGAATCGGAGCGGAACCCGTCGAACGGGCGGTCCTGATCCACCGACAGAGGCAGGCCGCAGGCCAGGACGATGATCAGCGCGATCGCCGCCGCCTTGCACCAGCGCAGGACGCCCGCGGACGAAAAACGGGCGGTGCGCTCCAGCGCCTCGCCCTCCGCCCGCGCCCACAACTCGCGCTGCAATTCGCGCGCCTCCGCCTCCATGCACTCGATCTCCATCAGCGCGGAACTCCACGAACCGCACCGGCACGCCACCATGCAGCGCTTCAGCCAGCGCTCGACGCGGGTGAGTTTTTTTATCGCGGATGCGTTCTCCATGTCCATCATGATCGCAACACCTCCCGGCACTTCGTTATCGCACGGTTACGACCATATTTTCACAGCTCAGGCGCCGGATGTGGCGTTGTCCTTCGAAAACCACGCCTTCAACCGCGCGATGGCGCGCCGTTGCAGGCGATAAATGTGGCTGATGCCCACACCCTGCTCCGAAGCGACCTCCTGCGCGCGGCGCCCCTCGATCAGGAGGGAGCGCACCACGTCGCGTTCCCGCTGGGGCAGCTGCTCAAAACCCTCGCGGATGGCCAACTGCCACTCCATTCGGTCGAGGTCGTCCTCGAAGGAATCGCTCCGCTCCAGATATTCCTCCTCGACGGGAAGGGGCGCGCGCGCCTCGGAGCGCTGGAGAAAATTCGCCATGCGGCCCCGCACCTTATAATAGGCGTAGGTGATGAAACGATTGTTGCGCGCCGGTTCGAACTTATCCGCGGCGGCGATCAACCCGATCATCCCCTCCTGAATCAAGTCGGGATAGGAATTGTACGGCACGCGGAATTTCTTCGCCAGCCAGAACACCATCGGCCGGTACGCCATGATCAGGCGCTCCCTCGCATCCTCGTCCCCTTCGGCGCAACGCCGCCACAACGCGGCTTCCTCCTGCGGATCGAGGGCGGAACCGCTCGTCTCATCCCTCATGCGCACAACCCCCTTCGTGGCACCGATGCCGTCCGCGCTGCGGACGGTCCGCTCCAGGCTGGTGACATTTTAGCATATCGACGGCGCGGCACAAATACTCCGCCTGCCTCGATCGGGCCGGATCGTTCAGGACGGGAACGGCAGGGCGGCGATCGCCTCGTCGTTCTCCAGCCGCAGGTGGTATGTGTCGTTCAGGGCCATGAGCGAGGGGTGCGGCCCCCACAGGTCCAGGATCGCGATCGAACAGTTGTCGAAGCGCATGCGCCACAGGACCGTCCTGTCCGTGACGCGCATCAGCGCCGCCAGCAGGGCGCGCAACACGGCCCCGTGCGCGACGACGAACGAGGCCTCCCCCGCTCCGCCCTCCTGCGCCAGCCGCTTCGCCACGCGCTCCGCCCGCTCGAAAACAGCCTGCGGCGGCTCTCCGCCCTCGGGCACGACGGAGAAAGGGCTGCGCCGCCAGGCGATCAGCGTCTCCGCGTCCCGTTCCGCGACCTCCGCCGTGGAAAGCCCCTCCCACTTGCCGAAGGAGACCTCCACGAGGTCGGGATCCAATTCCACCGGCACATCCGCACGGCTCCGCTCCGCGATCAGCTCGGCCGTCCGGCGGGCGCGCACCAGCGGGCTGGCCCAGATACGATCGGGCACGACGGACGAGAGACGCAACGCCGTCCGCCTCGCCTGCTCCAAACCGGTTTCGTTCAACGCGATGTCGGAAGTGCCCTGGTATCTGTATGTCCGGTTCCAATCCGTCTCGCCGTGCCGCACGAGGAAGATGCGGTGATTCCCGGCGTTCTCGTCCAATTCCGCCTGACCGGCGGCCCTGCCCCCCGGCGCCTCGTTCTTCTCACCCATACGGCGGTCACCCCCGCGATGAAATCGCCCGTCCCGCGGGCGTCGACCGTGCGCATGGTACCATTTTCCGAAACGCCGTACAAGGCCGGGCGCGTCGGAGCGGAGCGCCCGGGCCTCGCCTCATTCCCATCCCTCGCCGCAGCGGAGGGCGGCAAGGCCGCGAAAGTCGTTGCCGCTCGGCGCCTGGTAGGCGCGCAGCCCGAACTCGGGCAGCACCGCGTAGACGTGGTCGAAGATATCCGCCTGGATGCTCTCGTACGGCCCCCACGACGTCGTGTTGGTGAACGCGTAGATCTCGATGGGAAGCCCCTCCGGGCTCGGCGCCAACTGGCGGACCATGAGCGTCAGGCCCTTGTGGACGTTGGGGTTCGCCTCCAGGTAGGATTGCAGGTAGGCGCGAAACGTCCCGATGTTCGTCAGGTGCCTGCCGTTGATCGGCGACGCCAGGTCGACCCCGAGTTGTTCGTTGTATGCCTTCAGCTCCGCCGCCTTTTTTTCCAGATAGCCGGACAGGAGGGCCGCTTTTTTCAGGCGCGCGATCTCCTCGTCCGCCAGGAAATGAATGCTCTGGATGTCGATGTAGACGCTGCGCTTGATGCGGCGTCCGCCCGCCTCCGTCATGCCGCTCCAGTTCTTGAACGACTCGGATACGAAGGCGTAGGTGGGGATGGTGACGATCGTCTTGTCCCAGTTCTGGACGCGGACCGTCATCAGGCCGATGTCGACGACGTCCCCGTCGGCGTTGTACTTGGGCATCTCGACCCAGTCGCCGATGGCCAGCATGTTGTAGCCGGAGAGTTGCAGCCCCGAGACGAAACCGACGATCGAATCCTTGAAGACCAGCATGAGCACGGCCGTCATCGCGCTCAAACCGCTGATCACGAGGACCGGCGAACGGTTGAGGATGATCGACACGATCAGGATGAGGAAGATGATGAGAAAGACGAGCTTGATCGCCTGGCAGATGCCGTTGATCGGGAACTTGTGGGCGAAACGCGTCCGCGTCAACGCCCGGTTGGCCAGGTTGACGCAGGCGAAGGTCAGCAGCATGGCGGCCACCAGGGCCCAGATCTTCGTGAGCGAATCGAATACGCCGAGCACCAGGGTACCGGTGGGGATCCAGAGGCGGATCTGGCCGTTCACCATGAGCGCCTGGATCAGCGAGACGACGTGCGTAAAGACGTTCGAGTCGATCAGCAAGGTCAGCCACGTCCGGGGGGTTTTGCGGTTGTAGCGCTTGACCGTCCCCCACAGGCCGTAGAGCAGGACGAGGTACGTCAGCGCACAGACGAGAACGATCATCAGGACGGTGGCGGCGGCCTGCAATCCGGGCGTTGCGGGGAGGCCGAGCGCCCCCAGCAATACCGTGATATCGTACGACACCAGCATCGCCTCCTTCGGAAACATTTCGGTTTCGCGAGGCTTCGCCGCGCGCATCGACGCGCCGAAGCCGACGGGTATGTTTTCAGGCCGAGCGCAAATTTTACATTTTTGATATTTCGCGTACGATCAGCACCGGCCGTTCCTCAAACATCTTGTTACGAGCCGAGCATTTACCGTCGGTTCCATTCCACGCCCGGCCGCAGGCGACTTACGCCCGCAAGGCGCTTGCTTGCCAAGGCGATTTCCAGGCTGTCTCGCCGCCGAGAAACGGCTTTCCGATCCCGGCATCCGCGCCTCTCCGGAAAGGTCCCTCGCCGTAAGCGCACTCCATATTCTTGTGGACGGGTGCGTCTGCTGTCAACCGGACAAATCACGGGAACGACGCGACATATACACAGCATCGGCGGCCCGGCCTCACCGAAAGTCCCCGTACCCATCCCGGGAACGGGCTCGCGCACGCCCACGGCGGGGAACCCGACATTACCATCGAAATCGACGGCAGCACGCCTTACTTTGACATCTCCGCGCTGATTTCGCTCGACATTTCGCGCAAACGCATTCAATGACAGCTTTTCTTTTTTTCGTGCTACATTTTTTATATTTCGTGCTACAATCTTCTCTGCGGGAGCCTTTCAACCTGCCTCGAAGGGCCAACGAAGTGCCGCGGACGGAATCGGCCCGTCGGCGGAACACTTCATCCATAACGTTTCGGGCTGTTCGCCGTCGTCCCCCATACTCCGGAGAACACCAAGGTTACAGTCTCCCGCCGCATTTTGCAATATACCCGAGGAGGTTCTCATCGTCATGAAATCGTTCCGCGCACACATCCTCACCATCCTCGCGCTCCTGTCGACCGTCCTGGCGCCGGGAAGCCCGGCGCTCGCCGCCGCTCCCGCGGATACCGTCGTCTACTCGTACATGTCCAACGTGGGCCCCTTGAATCCGCACATGTACTCCCCCAACCAGATGTTCGCCCAGGAAATGGTCTACGACGCCCTGGTGCGCCTGAACGACGACGGCAGCGTCGGCCCCTCGCTGGCCGCGCGCTGGGAGGTGTCCGAGGACGGGCGCACGTATACGTTCTTCCTGCGCGAGGGCGTATCCTTCACGGACGGCACGCCCTTCGACGCGGAGGCCGTCGTGCGGAACTTCCGGGCGATCATGGGCAACGCCCGACGGCACGCCTGGCTCGGCCTCACCGATAAGATCGAGGACTTCGAAGCGATCGGCCCCATGACGTTCCGCCTGACGCTCAACGCGCCCTACTACCCCTGCCTGGAGGACCTCAGCCTGCCCCGCCCCTTCCGTTTCCTCAGCCCCGGGGCCTTTCCCGACGACGGCGACACGTCGAAGGGCATCAAGGCGGCCGTCGGCACCGGCCCGTGGAAGTTGGCGAAGATCGCCCTCGGCGAGTACGACCTCTTCGAACGCAACGACGCCTACTGGGGCGAAAAACCCCTGCCCGCCAAGGTGCTCGTCCGCGTCATCCCCGATCCGGTCAGCCGGGCGCTCGCCTTCGACAGCGGCGAGATCGACCTGATCTACGGCCTCGGCCAGATCAATTTCGACGCCTTCGACCGCCTCCGCCGGATGCCCGGCGTCGCGGCCGCCATCTCCGGCCCCGTGGGTACGATGGCCGCGGCGATCAACAGCGGAAGCGGACCGACGAAGGAGTTGGCCGTGCGCCAGGCGCTCCAGCACCTGACGGACAAGCGCGTCCTCATCGACGGCGTCACGCTGGGCACCCAGCCGCAGGCGGACGCGCTCTTCGCGCCCTCCGTGCCCTACTGCGACCTGCAACTGAAACCCTATGCATACGACCCGGACCTGGCGAAAAAACTCCTTGACGAGGCGGGTTGGAAACTCCCGGAAGGCGGCAAGGTCCGCGAAAAGGACGGCGTGCCGCTGCGCATCGACTTCTGCTTCATCGGCAACGACGCGGCGCACAAAGCCATCGCCGAGGTGCTTCAGGCACAGGCGCAGGAGGCGGGCATCGCCTTGAACCTCGTCGGGGAGGAGCAGGATTCGTTCTACCGCCGCCAAAAGGAGGGGGATTTCGGCATGATCCTCAACCCCACCTGGGGCCCGCCCTTCGAACCCCACGCCATGCTCTCCTCCATGCTGCTGCCCTCGCACGCCGACTACATGGCGCAAATCGGGCTCCCGATGAAGGCGGAGATCGACGCCGACATCCGCAAGGCCCTGGTCAGCACGGAAACCGCTGAGCGGGCCGCGCTCTACCGCGATGTCCTGACGACGTTGCACGAGCAGGCCGTCTATCTGCCGATCTTCCACTTCGCCTTCTTTGCGGTCCACCGCCCCGACCGTCTGCAGGACGTCGCCTTCGGCGCGGGCCGGACGGACTTCCCCTTCGCGAAGATATCCGTGGTCTCGGGAAAATGATCCGCTTTATCGCCAAACGCCTGCTGGCGCTCATCCCCCTGCTGCTGGCCGTATCGCTCATTGTCTTCCTGATCCTGCGGATCGGGCCGAACGACCCGGCCATGAGCTACCTCCGCCTCTCCAACATCCCGCCGACCGACGCCGCGCTGGCCGAGGCCCGTCGGGAGTTGGGACTCGACGCGCCGCTGGCGACGCAATATTTCCGCTGGCTCGGCAGAGCGTTGCGACTGGATTTCGGAATCTCCTACACCACCAAGGCGCCGGTGACGAAACACCTGCTGCACTACCTTCCCAACACACTCTACCTCGCGGGCGTATCGATGCTGATGACGATCGCGCTCAGCCTGCCCCTGGGCATTCTCTCGGCAAAGCACAAGGGCCGCTGGCCCGATCACCTGACGCGGGTCATGGCCTATATCGGCGTCTCGACGCCCAGCTTCTGGCTGGCCTTCCTCATGATCATCGTCTTCGGCGTGCGGCTGGGCTGGCTGCCGACCATGGGCATGGGGGGCGTGCGCTATGTGGTCATGCCCGCCTTCTCGGTGGCGCTGATGTCCACCTGCATCAATATGCGCCTGATCCGCGGCAACATGCTGGAGCAGATGCACACGCGCCACGTCCTCTACGCGCGCCTGCGGGGGGTGAAGGAGCGCACGATCACCAACGGTCACGTGCTGAAGAACTCGCTCATCCCCGTCGTCACCGCCATGGGCATGCACGTCGGCGAGGTGCTGGGCGGCGCGGTCGTGGCGGAGGTCATCTTCGCCTGGCCCGGCGTGGGGCGCTATGCGGTCTCGGCCATTTACAACCGGGACTTCCCGGTCATGCAATGCTTCATCCTGATGATGACCCTGATCTTCGTCCTCTGCAACCTGCTGACCGACATCCTGTACGCCGCGCTGGACCCGCGTATCCGGCTGAACGAAGGGAGTGCCCGCAATGCCTGACCTGCAGAACTGCATGCACATGGAGGACCGCCGGGCGGCGGCCCTGCCGTCCGGCCGGGCGCGCTTCCTGACGAAGCGCAACGCCGCGCTCCTCCTCTCCGGCATCGTCCTGCTCCTGCTGCTGGCGATGTCCCTCTTTCCCGAACAACTCGCCCCGCACGATCCCATCCGGCAGGACCTGATGAACCGCCTCGCCCCGGCGAGCGCGGAGCATCCGCTGGGCACCGACCACCTCGGCCGGGACGTTTTCTCGCGGCTCGTCTGGGGGGCGCGCTACTCCATGGGATCGGTGGTGGCGATCGCACTGCTGATCATGGCCGGCGGCTTCGTCGTCGGGGCGGTCTCCGGCTACGTCGGCGGCTGGCTGGACGCGGTGATCATGCGCGTCTGCGAGGCGTTCATGACCTTCCCTACCTTTATCCTCGCGCTCTTTCTCATCGGCGTCTTCGGCACCGGGATGACCAACGTCGTCCTGGCCATCGTCCTGACGCACTGGGCGTGGTACGCCCGCATCATCCGCGGCATGGTGCTGAACCTGCGGCACCGCGACTACATCCTGGCGGCCCGCGCGGCGGGCGGCAGCGGCGTACGCATCTTTCTGCGGCACATCGCGCCGCCGGTGCTGGCGCAGCTGGTCATCCTCGCCACGCTCGACCTCGGGCACATGATGCTGCACGTCTCCGGCCTCTCCTTCCTCGGCCTCGGCATCCAGCCCCCGACGCCGGAGTGGGGCTGCATGATCAACGACGCCCGCCAGCAGATCTGGAGCAATCCCGAGTTGGCCCTGATCCCCGGCGTCATGATCTTCCTGACCGTCCTCGCCTTCAACATCCCCGGCGACATCCTGCGCGACCGCCTCGATCCGACGCTGGCGGACGCGGAAAAGGGGGATGGCTGCGAATGAGCTGCAACGTACTGGAAATCGAACACCTGCGCCTCGTCCTGTCGAACGGCGGCCGGGCGATCGTCGACGACCTCTCCTTCTCCGTCCACGGCGGCGCGACGGTCGCCCTGGTCGGGGAGAGCGGCTGCGGCAAGACGATGACGACGATGGCGGTCATGGGCCTGCTCCCCCCCGGCATACGCCGGATCGGCGGAACGATCGTCGTCGACGGACAGGATGTGTCGCAGCTCTCGCCCGAGGCGTACCGCCGCCTGCGCAACGAACGCGCGGCGGTCGTCATGCAGAACCCCATGAGCGCCTTCGACCCCGTCCTGACGATCGACCGCCACTTTCGCGAAACGCTCGCCTCGCACGGGACGGAGGATCGGGGCGAAATCCACGCCCGCGCCGCCGAGGCGCTGGCAGAGGTCGGCTTCGACGATCCGGCCGCGATCCTCGCGCTCTACCCCTTTCAGATGAGCGGCGGCATGCTCCAGCGCGTGATGCTCGCCATCGCGCTCATCGCCTCGCCCCCGCTCGTCATCGCCGACGAGGCGACGTCGGACCTGGACGTCCTCTCCCAGGCGAGGATTCTGCGCCTCCTGAAGACACACTGCGAAAAGCACCACTCCGCGCTTCTCCTGATCACGCACGACCTCAGCGTCGCCGCCGGCTTGGCGGACGAGGTCGTACTGATGAAGGCAGGGCGCCTCGTCGAGAAAAGCGCGACGCGGCACTTTTTCCAAAACCCGCAAACGCCCTACGCGCAAACGCTGATCGCCCTGCACCGCGGCATGTACACGCCACGCTACAGGCAAGCGATCTCGCTCGTGAAGGCCCGAGAAGGGAAGGCGGATGTCATGATGGAAGGGAGCACGGCATGAACCTCATCGAACTGGCGGAAATCCGCAAAACCTACCGGCAGGGCGGCCTCTTCGGCCAGCGTCGATCCGCCGAGGTGCTGCGCGGCGTAAACCTGCGCATCGAGGCGGGCCGCTGTCTGGGCCTGCTCGGCTCCAGCGGCTGCGGAAAGAGCACGACCGGCCGCATCCTGCTCGGCCTGGAAGCGCCCGACGGAGGGGCGGTCCTCTACAAGGGCCGCGACATCGCCGGTCTGGACGCGGAGGCAAAACGCGATTTCCGGCGCAACTGCCAGGTCGTCTTCCAGAATTCCCACGGGGCGGTGAACCCGCGCTTCCCGGCCTGGAAGATCGTCGCCGAACCCCTGGTCTACTTCGACAGACTCCCGCAATCCGCACAACGCGACCGCGCCGCCCATCTGCTCGAACAAGTCGGCCTCGCCGCGGCGGATCTGGACAAGCTGCCCCACCGCTTCAGCGGCGGCGAGTTGCAGCGCGTTTGCATCGCGCGGGCGCTCGCGCCGAAACCGGCGTTCGTCCTTCTGGACGAGGCGGTCAGCGCGCTCGACATGGCCAACCAGAGCCGCGTGCTCGACCTGCTGGCGGAGCTGAAGCGGACGACCGGAACGACCTTCCTGTTTATTTCGCACGACCTGCGCGTCCTGCTGAAAATATGCGACGCCCTCGCCGTCATGGACGGCGGCCGCATCACCTCGCAGGCGGCGGACCTGAACGCCCTGGAAGCATCGGACATCCTGGACGACCCGGCCTTCCGGACGCTCGCCCAAGCCGTCCTCCCGCCCGAGCCCGTCGCGGTATAGAAGCAGGACCGCAGGGGCTCCGCCCCCGCACCCCCGCAAGGGGATGCCATCCCCTTGACCCCGTATATATGGC
>DAIRUD010000003.1:0-24584 GCA_036803565.1 Synergistaceae bacterium
CGGCCCCTCCTCGTGTCGATTCGTTCTACAATCGGTCGTGCTTTTGACGTCAGTCCCTGCGACGGAACGTGAAGGCCGCAAGCGCTCCCGCCAGCATTGCCAGCGCGCCGAAACCGGCGTCGCAGCCGCCGGAGCCGCTGTGGTGGCGCTCCGCCAGCATCAACGGGTCGGTAGCCATTCCATCGGTGACGCCGTCGTACACGATCAGGTACTGGGTGCCGTCGATATTGCGGCTGTAGGCAACCCCATACTGCGAACCGTAGGCCGGGCGATACAGCTTGAAGTTCGTCGGGGCCGTGCTCGGCGCGGGGCCGTCGACGATGGCGTAGACGCCGTTCACCCGCACGCTGTGGCTCGTCGCGTCGTAGTAGAAGAAGTCCGGCGCGATTTCGTCAGTCAGCCAGAGCAGATTGTTGCTGTCAAAGACCTTGGCGATATCGTAGCGCGCGCGGAAGTCCGCGTGGTCTTTGGGGACATAGAGGTTCTGGTCGTTGGTGCTGCCGACGCCGGTCGGATCGAGGGTCAGGATCGTCGCATTGTTGAAGCTGTTGACCAGTGCGCCCCCGTGGGAAACGCTCTGGCTGAAGCCCATGTAGGCCGCCAGCGCCCAGCGGTTGACCAGGCCGTCGTAACGCGTGTTCGACGAATCGTAGCGGCTGACCACATTGCTCGCGTTGAGGACGGACTGGTTCGCCGCGGTAATACCCGTGGCGTTCGCGATCACGGCGGTCTGGGCCGTGTTCGCGTTCGTCCAGTAGCCGACGCCTGCATTGCTGCCGTTCAGGGTCACGGGCACGGTCCGCGAGGCCGCGCCGGAAAGGGAGACCGTGAGGCTGGTATCGACGTTGGCGTTACCGAAGGCGTAAGTGCTTGCCGGAGCCACCGTAACCGTGTACGTCCCGGCGGTCGAACCGGCGACGACGGCACCAACCGTCAGGAGCGCGACGTCGGCGGCGGCGACCGTCGGGGCGTTCGTGCTGTTCGTCGTCGTCAGCGTCAATGTCTTCGCCGCAAGGTCATTGTGGGCGAAGACCAGCGATGTCGGGGAAACACCGATCGTCGGTGTCGCCGAGGAACCCGCACTCACGATGAGGGTGAAATCCGCCGTCGCGTTGGTCGCAACCCCGCCAACGGTACCGCTGCCGGTAAACGTAAGGACGTATGTGCCAGTCGCAGGCGGCGTGGAACCTCTACCCGTCATGACGGCGGTGCCGCCCGAAGGGGGCGAGAGCGTGAAGTAATCCCGTAGCGCGATGAGGTTGGAGACGGCGGAGCCGTCCTTCATCGCGGCCGTGATATTCCAGCCGGTCATCGTGCCGGAGGCGAAACCGGCGGAGCTGATCAGCGTCGCCCCGGACCAGGCGTCGCCTGTGTAAAACGTATGCCGCGACGGGCTGAGACGCAACGTCGACGAGCCGACAACCAGGGTGAAGGTGCTGGTGTAGGAGTTGCTCGCGGTGTCCCACCCCTGAATTGTCAGCTCGTACTTGCCGTTTGCCGGGGCAGTCGCGCCGGTTCCGCGCAGTGTACCGGTGCTGCCCGACATGGAGCGCGCAAAATAGGCCTTCAGCGCCGTGAAGTTGGTGCCGTTGACACTGGAACCATCCTTGCGCGCGGCGTAAATGTCGAACGAGGCCAAAGAAGGCCCACCCGTGAGCGTGACGGACGTGAGACCGGTTCCGCTCCACGACGACGTGTCGGGGTTGAAATCCCGGCTCACGGGGTTCAGTTTGAGTGCGCCACTGCCGTCGACTCTGACTGTGAAATCATCGCTGGCAACGGTTGTAGCAGTCATACCTGCAATATTTACATCGGTACCGCCGAAACGCAATTTAAAATCTTCTACCGCCAATGCGAAAGGTGTCGCCGCATGTATCACTGCCGCACCAGTCGACGGATTTGGCATGATCGTAATAGCTCGATTGTTCGCCAAGGGAGAAAAGGTAAGCGAGGCATCGTCGTTCCACAGTTTGTTCCCGATGATTGCGGTATCATTGCTCGTGACTGTCGCACTTGCCGGAATCAGTTCGGCTCCCGATATGCCGGAGGACATCTGTACGGTCTTCGATGTTTTCTCGCCAATTACGAAGGTGACAGCATTACCACTCGATGGGATGTTCGGCGATACCTTGGTGGGTCGTATGGTTAAAGGCATACTGACAGTATTCGAGCCTGTGTCATTTGCCTTCAACATAACAGTGACCGAAGGTGTTATCGGATTACCGTTTCTATTAAGAATCAACTCTACATCACTAAATTCGCCACTAGCATCAGTAACCGTTGACGAAGTTATAGTAAACGATAGATCGACAATACTGAATGTAATGGTGTCTGTAGCATTAAACCCACTGCCATTCAACGTTAAACCTACCTTGATATCGTCTGAATTCGCATCGCCATAGTAATACGCATCAATGGTTGTCGAATTACTTGGTACGTTGTTCATTCCCCCATGATATGTCTGTGAGGGCGCAAAAGTGATATTCGCCGCCCAAGCTGACGCGGCAAACCCCATCACGGTCATCATCGCCAACAGAACCGCCATCAACCCGGCGCAGACGCGCCGCTTCCTAAATCGATTCGTCAAATTCCTCCACATCCTTTCCACGATCCGGGGCTATGCACACCACCGAACTACGAAGCCCCCGCAAAATCCCCACCGTACGCCCGCGACACCTTTGAATCCAATCCCGGCCTTTTCATCGTCTTTCCTCGGTGCCACCTCCCCGATCCCGTTTTTTGTCCGAAATGTCACTTTCGTTAACCAGTCGAGCGCTACACGGTCGCATTATATCTTCAATACCATGCCGAAGAAAGCTATTTTCTCAGTGTGGTTGGGAAAATATGGCATCGAAGATACGACCGGCACCCAAGATGCTGACCCGCCGTCTCGTTTCTCACGATCGGCACGCTTCGATCCTGCCGGGTTTACCGCCCTGGCAGATGCGATTCGAGGAAAAAGAAAAAAGCGGGTGCGCAACCGCACTCGCCTTCGCGTTTCATACACCTGCGACGACTTGTCCGTGGGGGCTTGGGTTCAGTCCGCCCCCACGATCGGCCGCGCGGAGACGGCGTAGGTCAGGTCGTTGCCCTTCCAGTACAGACGCACGTCCACGGCGACGCGGGCGAACGCTTCCGTGCGGACGATCTCCCCGTCGGGACCGCAGGCGTCGAGGGAATTGTTCACCAGCCTCCACATGGCGACCTTCTCGCCCTCGTCGGCGGCAAACCACCCCGGCAGCAGCGACGCCACCGTGCGAAAATCGCGCAACGCCGCCTGCACCGTGTTTTCCCCGGCCCCCGTGTGCAGCTTCAGCGTGACGGCGAGGTCCGCAGCCCGCCCGGTACCCCGGTCGACGCCGCCGGAGACGTGCGTGTACGCGTTTACCCCGATGCGGAAATTCTCCGACCCGTCCGATCGCTCAACCCGCTCGATCCCGTCAAGGTCGCCCGACGCCGCCTTGCCCGCGCCGCCGCAGGCCCGCACGATATCGACATACAGCGCCTGCGGCGTCCGCCCCAGGTCGGCGGCCACGGCGAAAGTCGCCGTCAACAGCAGCCAGGCACATGCAATACCAAAGATCCTTCTCAAAAAAACCACCTCCGCAAGCATCCTAATCCCGCTCGCGGAGGCGCGCATCGTTGCGATGTACAATATCCGGTTTCGGCATGGAAAACGGTCACTAACGCACGGGCGCCAGCTCCGTGACGAAACGCATGGCGTCGTTCCGCCAATCCAACCACATGCCGATGCGGAAGTACTTGAACTGTTGCGAGCGCTCCAACACCTTGCCGACCTCGCTCTCGTCGAAGCAGGCGTCGAGGAAGGCCTCGACCTGCTTGGCCTCCTGCGCGCTCTCCGTGAAAAGTCCCGCCATCAGTGCGGAGCAGGAGGCGTAGGCATCGGTTGCGGCGGTAATCGCCGCCTGTTCGTCGGCGTGCGCCACCCGCAGTTCGACGATGATGCCCGCCGCCTGCCCTGTGGCGGCGTCCAGCGGCCCCCACACCGAGACATGGTCGCCCACCCGCATGGAGAACATCTCCATCCCGTTCTCCGCCTTGCCGCGCTCGACCGCACCGACCTCGAAAGACTGTTCCTCCGCGACCTTGTACAGCGCTTCGCGCAGCTTCTCCGGCGTGATATCGAACGCGGCGAAGCAGGCGGAGGCGCAGAGTAAAATACAGCACAACGCGATACCGACAATGTTTCTCAAAAGATCACCCCCGCGCGCATTATACCCCAACTGCCGCTGCGGAAATGACCGAGATGCGGGATACGTAATTTTACGGATAAATAAGCGATGTATACAGTATAATATTTGATGCAACATAGTTGCATTGATTTTGTCTTTCCGCATCGACTGGAGGGAATTGTATGAACAACGCCGTATACCGGCTGGAACGCCCAAGCAACGAACCGACGCTCGACTACCGCCCCGGCAGCGAGGAGGTGCGCCTGCTCCTCGAGGAAGTGGACCGCCAGCGCGGCATGCGGGTCGAGATTCCGCTCATCATCGGGGGCAAAGAGGTCCGCACCGGCAACACATCCGACGTCGTCATGCCGCACGATCACGGGCACAAATTGGGCTTTTTCCACAAGGTCGGCAAGGCCGAGGTCGAGGCCGCCTGCGCGGCGGCGCTTGCCGCGCGCGAAGCGTGGGCCATGCTCCCCTGGGACGAGCGCGCCTCGATCTCCCTCAAAGCGGCGCACCTCGTCTGCACGAAGTACCGCTATATCCTCAACGCCGCCACCATCCTCGGGCAGAGCAAGAACATCTGGCAGGCGGAGATCGACGCCGCCTGCGAAATCGCGGACTTCCTGCGCTTCAACGCCTACAACGCCTCGGAGCTGTTCGCCGGGCAGCCGGTCCAGTCCTTCGACACCATGAACCGCATCGAGTACCGCCCGTTGGAGGGCTTCGTCTATACGGTGACGCCCTTCAACTTCACGGCCATCGCCTGCAACCTCAACATGGCCCCCGTCGTCATGGGCAACGTCACGGTCTGGAAACCGGCGACGGCCTCCATCCTGTCCAGCTGGTACCTGATGCAAATCTACCGCGAGGCGGGCCTGCCGGACGGCGTCGTCAACTTCATCCCCGGCAGCGGCGCGGTCATCAGCGACGTCGTGCTCAAGCACAAGTACTTCGCCGGGTTGCACTTCACCGGCTCGAACAACACCTTCAACGGCTTGTGGCGGCAGATCTCCGACAACATCGCCGCCTACAACTCCTACCCCCGCATCGTCGGCGAGACGGGCGGCAAGGACTTCAGCTTCGTCCACGCGTCGGCGGACCTCGACGAGGCGGCGACGGCCATCGTCCTCGCCGGGTTCGAGTATCAGGGGCAAAAGTGTTCCGCCACGTCCCGGGCCTACATTCCCCGGTCCGTCTGGCCCGCCATGAAGGAGAAGCTGCTGGAACGCGTCGGCCGTATCCGCATGGGCGACCCCGCCGATCCCAAGACGCTGATGGGCGCGATGATCGACGAGAAGGCCTTCGATTTCGCCGTCGGATACGTCGAGCGGGCAAAATCCTCCCCCGACGCCGAGATCATCGCCGGCGGCGGGCACGACAAATCCCGGGGATATTTCCTCGAACCGACGCTCATCCTCGCCCGGGACCCGAAGTTCGCCACCATGGAGACGGAACTTTTCGCCCCCGTCGTCACCCTTTCCGTCTACGACGACGACCGGTACGAGGAGACGCTGCGGCTCTGCGACGAGACCTCGCCCTACGGCCTGACCGGGTCGATCTTCGCCCGCGACAAGTACGCCGCCATGACGGCCTGCCGCATCCTCCGCTACGCGGCGGGCAACTTCTACCTCAACGACAAGACCACCGGCGCGATGGTCGGTCAGCAGCCCTTCGGCGGGTCGCGCGCCTCGGGCACGAACGACAAGGTCGGCAGCGTGTTCAACCTCATCCGCTGGATCACGCCGCGCTCGGTCAAGGAAAACTTCGCACCGCCGAAAGACATCGCCTATCCGCACATGGAGGGGTAAGGAATCCGGGACCCGCACCCCTTCATCCGCACCAATCCTCTCTTCACCATTCTTCCGCAGGGGGGCGCAAGCCCCCCCGTCCTTTGGGGGAAACGCGCGCGGCAGGATCACTCCTTGCCTCGCGTCCTTCACAAAACCCGACGTTGCCGACAGAATGCACACTGTCCGCCTCTCCAACGAAATATCGATCTTCGGTTAGGGGCCGTTTACTCCGCGAGGTTCCGCAGCCTTGAAAAATCGTCCGCCGTCCTGCATATGTCGTCCTCGCCGATATATTCCCCGATCTGCACTTCTATGATTTCGAGGGGGATTTTTCCCGGGTTTTCCAACCTATGCAACTTTCCCTTGGGCACGAAAATGCTCTCGCCCTCGTGCACGAGGATCTCCTCCGCACCCGCACGGTCCTCGAGGTCGCAGAGAGTGGCCTTCGCCGTCCCCTGCACGACGACCCAGTGCTCCGAGCGGTGAAGGTGGTACTGCATGGAAAGCCTCTTGCCGGGAGAAACGACGATCCGCTTGATCTTGTGCCGCCCGCCCTTCGAGAGGACCCGATAAGTGCCCCACGGCCGCGCGCTCATGGGAGCTTCCGCAACCCTGTCCGGCTTTGCGGCGGAAAGATCCTTCACCACACTGCGCAGTTTGTCCGACGCCCCCCGCGGGGCGATAAACAGCGCATCGGGCGTATCCACGACGATCATGGCCTCAAGGTCAACGCCGCACACAAGCCTGTCGTCCCCGACGACAAGATTGTCCTTTCCGCCCGAGAGCACGACATTGCCCATGATTGCGTTGTTGTCCGAATCACGCGGCGAGTTCTCGAAAACCGCATCCCACGAGCCGACATCGGACCATCCGGCGTCCAACGGAACGCACGCGATATTGCGCGCCTTCTCCATGATGGCATAGTCGACGGATTGCCCCGGCAACGCTTGGAAAAGCATGCCAAGGCTGGCGTCATCGGCGCGGAAGATCTCCGCGCACTCTGGAAAATGTTCGCTGTACGCGTTCATCATATCCGAGATACGGAAGCAAAAGATGCCTCCGTTCCAGTAATATCCCCCAGAGCGGAGATACGCTTCCGCTGTTCCCCGGTCCGGCTTTTCGACAAACGCGTCGACGGATAGCCAACCGCCCTTCGCGATCGATACCCGGATGTATCCGAAGCCCGTCTCGGGGGAGGTCGGCGCGATGCCAAAGGTGACAAGGTTACCGGCGGCGGACGCTTTTATGGCAATTTCCAGCGTCCTTGCAAATGCCTCCTCGTCCCAAATCAGATGATCGCTCGGACACACTAGGACGAAATCATTCTCGTCGGCGCCCTCGCGCAATAGCGCCCGTAGGCCAAGCGCAATGGCGGGAGCCGTATTGCGCGCCTCAGGCTCCTCGACAAGCGCAATTTCTTTTAGGCCGACCCCTTCGAGCTGGTAATGGATTAAGTCCCTCCATTTGCCGGAGGCAACGATTTTCATGCGTTCCACGTCGGAAAAACAGCGCAGTCGCACGACGGTCTGCTGGAGAAGCGTATGTTCCATACCGCAGACGGCAAGGAACTGTTTCGGCATTTCCTCCCGTGAGAGCGGCCACAGACGCGTGCCGCTACCCCCCGCGAGCACAAGGGAATAAAGGTTCTTCGTATGCATACTGTCCGCCTCCGCACCCATATCTATTTGGAAAGGGCCCGGTCTTCAACGCTCTTCCAACGCATAGACAACGTCGAAACCAGCGTCCGTGACCGCCTTATCCTTGCCGACCTGCTGTACGTCATAGGCGACCATCCCCTTGATCAACTCTTCGAAGGACACTTTGCGCTTCCAGCCCAACAGCCGCTCGGCTTTTTCCGGGTTTCCCAGTAGCAAATCGACCTCGGTCGGGCGAAAATACCTCGGATCCACCTCGATCAGAACCCTGCCGGTTTTTTCGTCGATCCCCTTTTCGTCTACGCCCTCGCCCCGCCATAGGATCTCCACACCGACGCAGCGGAACGCTTTTTCGACGAATTCCCGCACCGCGTGCGTCTCACCCGTGGCGATGACGAAATCCTCTGGCTCGTCATGCTGCAGAATCAGCCACATCGCCGCGACGTAATCCCTTGCGTGCCCCCAGTCGCGTTTTGCGTTCAAATTGCCCAGCCACAATTTGTCCTGCAGGCCGTTGGCGATCCGCGCCACTGCCCTCGTAATCTTCCGCGTGACGAACGTTTCGCCCCGGAGTTCGGATTCGTGGTTGAAAAGGATACCGTTGGAGGCGAAAATTCCGTACGCCTCGCGATAATTCACCGTGATCCAGTACGCATAGATCTTTGCAGCAGCGTAGGGACTGCGGGGATAAAACGGCGTCGTCTCGCTCTGTGGCACTTCACGCACCTTACCGTAGAGCTCGCTGGTGGAAGCCTGATAGAAGCGCGTATGCTTCTCCAACCCCAGAATCCGAATCGCCTCCAGGATGCGCAGGGTTCCCATTCCATCAGCATTGGCCGTATACTCGGGCGTCTCGAAGGAGACCTTGACATGGCTCTGGGCAGCCAGGTTGTAGATTTCGTCCGGCTGAGTCTCCTGGATGATGCGGATCAGGTTGCTGCTGTCCGTCAAGTCGCCGTAGTGAAGAAAAAATTTCGCATCCTCGCAGTGCAGGTCCGTATACAGGTTATCGATGCGGGCGGTGTTGAACAGCGAACTGCGCCGCTTCACGCCGTGCACAACGTAACCCTTTTCCAACAGGAATTCCGCGAGGTACGCACCGTCCTGTCCGGTAATCCCCGTGATCAGCGCCGTTTTCGTCATATGTGAGCCCCTCCTGTTCGGCGATATTCGTCGATCAGCAGCTCGACACCCATCTCCGGATCGATCTCCGGTCGGAAACCGATCGCCCGCGCTTTCGTCACATCCATGAGCTTCCGGCGCATCCCATCCGGTTTGCTTTCATCCCACAGTATCTCCCCGTTGAAACCGGCCTTGCATGCGATCGTCTCCGCCAGTTCCCGAATCGTCATATCACTGCCATAACCGATATTCACCGGCTCGCTCCCGTAAGGGTTGTCCACAAGCAGCAGAAAGATTCCCCGCACGAGATCGTCGACGTGGAGAAATTCGCGCATGGGCGTCCCCGTCCCCCAGCATGTCACGCGTTTTTCCTTGTTGGAAACCGCGTCGACAAAGCGTTTGACGAGTGCCGCCATGACGTGCGAGCTTCCCGGGTCGAAATTATCCCCCGGCCCATACAGGTTACACGGTATCACAGCAGCCCCATTCCATACGCCGTCAGCGGCGAGATACTGAAATAACTTCATCCCGGCAATCTTCGCGATCGCGTATCCCTCGTTCGTCGGTTCGAAAGGGCCGTGCAGAAAAGAGTCCTCACGGATCGGCTGCGGCGAATCCTTCGGGTAGATGCACGAACTCCCGAGAAATATGAATGTCCGCGTCCCGTACCGATGCGCCGCATGCATGACATTGTTCTGAATTTGCAGATTCTCGTACAGAAAATCCGCCTGGCGCATCATATTAGCCATGATGCCACCAACGCGCGCTGCGGCGAGGAAGACGACCTCCGGGCGTTCCGCGGAAAAAAAATCTTCGGCGGCCGCCTGATCTAAAAGGTCGAGCTCGTCGCGCCTTTTGAAGCGAATATTTTCATATCCGTCCTCTCGCAGCTTTCGCAGGATGGCCGCCCCGACCATACCGCGATGGCCGGCGACGTAGATCTTCGTTTGTTTATCCATCATTTCCCGCCTTTCCGAACGCATCATCGGCCACTTTTTCCAATCTTCGCAGGAAACCGCCCTCTCCTTGTGGAATTGCAACCCATACCGCATTGGGAAAATCGTCTTTTCGGGCATCCCAACAGACATAGGATGCCGATCGGGAATCGGGAAAATATGCGAACCCCAGCGAAAGCCCAGAGGCCGCTTCATCGAAGAGGGAGAGGCGATCGTCTTTTCTGCGGGCGGCAAGACGGTTCCTTTGCGACATAAAGTGATCCCATGCCGCTTCGTCCGGTGCAACCGTGCTCCCTTTGAGTATTTTCACGAGTTCCGTCCCGAAGGCTTCGTCTCTCAAGGTATTTGCCGAATAAGAGGGGGCGTACAACCTCACAGCGAACGGGAATATGAAGACAAGCAGGCAAGCCAGCACTCCCAACAATTTTTCCATTCCGTCGCGAGTGAGTGGGTTCGCATTTGGGGCATCCCGTTCTGCCTTAACAGAAAGCGGCAGTGCGGCAAACAGAACCAGAAAAGGAACGGCAACGATATATACCCGCATTAGCGGCGCATCCCAGGGGGGCAAAAAAGGCACGGAAAGGAAAATTCCAACTGCCGCAGAAAACGCGAAACTGCAATAGCCAGCGTTTTCCCGAATCATCTTCACTCCTCCCCAAAAGCCCAGGAAAGAACAGGCCAGCGCCCAGCAGAGCGCGACGACGATGTTCGCGAGCGCTCCCAATGAAATGGTTGAAAGATAGGCCAGCAACGCCTCCCGTCCCTGTCGTCCAGCACTTCGCAAACCGTCGAAATCGGCGGACCTCGCCAGCGAGCCTAACGTAAAACTGTAGGCACCTGAGGACGAAACGAAAAAAGCTTTGTACGCCCGCAACGCACCTTTCGGCAAAGACAAGGGATTGTTTCGCATCTCTTCAAATGAAAGAGCGTAGGTTGCACGATTCGCCTCCGCTTCAGAGAGTTGATTTATTTCCGGGTGATCCGCCTTCACTTGCGTCCAGTCGCCACCGTGCAGCAAACCGTAAAGCGTGTAGGAAAAATTCCCGAATGCCGCCTCCGGAAAACCGACAGTCCGCAAAATCGCGCCATTCAAACCGAAGACAAGTAGGATTGCGGAACAAACCACTAACAAATATTTCCGCAGCCGCAGGCGATCCCGTCTCTCTCGCGCAGCCATCCAGAGTATGATTGCGGGCAGAACGAAAAACGGCCCGGCCCGCATCAAAAAGCCTGCCGCCAACACGAACAGTCCCAAAACAAAAGAAAACTTCCGCCCCCTCCGCTCCCACGCCAAAACGCTTTGCAGGAGGAGCGAAAACGCGATGCAGCCGAGGAAAAAACCACCCTGTTCGGAGAGTGTCGTGCCGATATACGGGCGACATGCAAAAAACAAGAGGGTGTGGGCGAACCACGCCGATCGATTGCCACAAACAACCCGCACGGCGCACGCCGCGCTTACGATGCCAAGTGCACACCAGAAGGCCATCAGAGCCAGACAACCCTTCAGGTTTTCCCCGGAGAACGCCAAATTGAGTGCGAGCCAAGAGGTTGCCAGCGGTCTTCGGGATGTCCAGAATGTCAAGCTGCCGTCATTCAGGAGGCGGAGGGCTCCTTCCAGATAATTCCTGGCATCCGAGTATGGCAAGCGTCCTGCCAGGATCATATCGTTCGATACCCCGACAGTCCATATTTCCGAAAGAATGGCGCCGCACAGCAAAAGCGTGACTGCAAAACTAAGAACAGCATATGCGGAACTCTCCGATTTTCTCGTAAAAAAATAAAACAAACCCAGAAGCAACGGGAGCAAGAAATAATCGTACTGCCAGTGAAAACCAGTAAAAAGGGGCTGGGGACATATCAAGGTGAGCGCATATCCCCCACAGCCAAGCAGGAGCGGGAAAACCTTACGAACCGTTTCCATTGTTTTCCTCATTCGGTCGATTTCCGCCTAGAACCGCATCCTTGTCGGCGCTCCTGCGCAAAGTGATTCTGGCGAACATTGCGATGTTGCCCTGAAACTTCCCCATCGCCTTTTCCACCCCCCGGACAATGCCGTACATGCAACCAGGAAACAATGCACGCAGGGAAATACCGCCCGACAACAAGTAAGCAACCGGCATCATCGGCCGTATCTCCTCGATGCGCCATGCGGGATATGCATCCTCAAACACCTTCCTGTCCCGTGAAAAAACGATCCACGGCAAAGCGCCATTTGCCCCCGAAAGAGGCCCGTCGGAAGGAAAACTCCACTTTTTCACACTCGGGTCGAAGGGTTCATGATGCAATTTCGTGTACACGAACCTGCTCCACGGCGTCGACCAAGGCTCGATCATGGAAATCACGCCGCCCGGCATTACAACTCTGGAAGCCTCCTCGAAGAAAGCGCCGACATCCGGAAGATGATGAAAAACATCCGTCATGAGGATCGCCTTCAGCGAAGCGTTATCGAAGGGAAGCGATTTGCAGGCGTCAATACGGCGGTCGACGCCCGCGCACAGAAAAACCTCGGACGTGACGATAGACGGATCGAAGTCCTTTATAAACCCCGCTCCGGAGCCCAACTCGAGGATTGTTCCGTCCCCATCCGGGACATTCCGCAGCAATTCCCGATACCATTCGCCATATAGCTTTTCGAGGAATTTTTTTTCGCGGACGATACGCCGCCGGAGTAGCGTCGTCTCCGGCGAATCGATATCCATGCCCCTTGTCAAAGGGTGGGCCAAAAGGGTTTTCAGCATTGCCCCGTCATACGAATTTGATCTTGAACGCGGCGTAGACGACCATTTGCAGGAGCAGCCAGCCATGTCGCCAGCGCTGGATATTGGTGTCGCCGTATGTCCTGTCACGGTAACGGATCGGCATGTCGACAATTTTCAAATTCAATTTCGCCGCGCCGAAGAGGAGGTCAAAATCGCCGAACGGATCGAAATCGCCGAAATAGGATCGGTTTTCGACAATATGCTCGTAATTTGCCTTCGTCAGCACCTTCGTACCGCAGAGCGAATCGCGCAGCGGTTGACCCAGAAGCCAAGAGAACGCCGCGCTGAAAAATTTGTTCCCCAGCAGATTGAAGAAGCGCATTGCGCGCTTTTGCATCGGATAGACAAGGCGTACACCGTTTGCGAACTCGGCCTGGCCGGAGTAGATCACGTCGAAGAAACGCGGTAGATCCTCCGGGGGCACCGTGATATCGGCGTCGAGGATCATCAGGATGTCACCCTCCGCCTTGGCAAACCCCATTCTGACCGCGTCTCCCTTTCCTTTCCCGGGTTGTTTATACAGTTTGCAATTGCGCGGAGAGGCCGCGATCACCCGCTCGATTGTCTCATACGTATCGTCCGTGGAATTCCCCTCGACGAAGATGATCTCGGTGCCGCCCCCCATCTCCGGAATACGCTTCAATATCGTCTCGATATTTCCCGCCTCGTTGCGCGCCGGAACCAGGACGCTGACGGTCGGTGGCGTCTGCACCCAGGCCGCGCGAACGGATGACTGGGGCCGGGCGATCAAGAAATTGGCCAGGTCGAAAAGCCTGAACGGCCAAATTTTCGCCAAGTACTTGTTGAAAAACCCCGCCAGTAGCGGAATGTTCACCGGACACAAAAACTCGGACCATGAACGGAATACGTCGTAGCCGGCAAGGTAGAACAGGTTCGCCATATCCTCCCGCGTCAGCCAGTTCTGAGGAAGGGTTTTGTTCGCCAACCCCATTCCACGGACAAAGTTCAAAGGTCCCTTCCAGAGTTGACTGAAAAAATTGCAGATAATCCTCGTCTCTCCATGGCAGGCCGGCTTGAGACGAACCAGGAGCTCCTGCACGTCCCAGACGTCGTTCAGCAGATCTGAAAGAATAATGTAGTCGAAAGTCTCCTGCATCTTCAGCGATTGCGCGTCCGCACATACGAATGTCAGGTCGGGGTGGCGCTCTCGTGCCGCCGCAATCATTTTGGCGGAAAAATCCACACCCATACCGCTTGCGGGTTGCAGCGCGGCCAGAAGGTCGCCTTTTCCACAACCGACTTCAAGAACCCTCGCACCCTGCGGGATACAAAATTGGTAGATCTTCACCAACCAGTCTCGATAGTATTTTCCCCAGTTGCCGTTCGCATTCCTCTCGGAGGTCGTATCCCAATTGCGTTTCCGCTCCTCCGTATATTCCAGAAACGCCGCATCCTCATTCCACAAACTCGAAACACCATCCCCCAATTGTATCCATCTACATTAAAAAGAATCGGCCTTATGCCTTGTTGGTATTAAAAACACAAGGATCGCCGCCAAGGTCGGTAAAAATTGTATCATACGCAGGAGCAATGCGATACCGACCGCAGGCTCCTTTTCCACTCCAAGAAGACTCGCCCCCCAGACGACGGATGCCTCAAACACACCGAGCGAACCCGGGGAGGACGGGATCAGTTGTCCGGCGGCGGATATCAAGAACACCAACGCGGCACCCTCGAACGAGATGGGGATATTTGCCACTCGCATCAGCGCATATGTGAAATAGGCGCAGTAAATACCCCACACAAGGAGCGTCACCAGAGAGGCCGTTGCGATACGCGCAAATGTCGTTTCGTAGAAAAAATAATCTTTTATCTCGTTCAAGGACTTCACCTGCTGCACCTTCGGTATCGCACGCCATAGCCACTCGAGTCGCTCTGGAAAACAACGGAAGAAGGCGAAGAGAGCCCAACAGGCGATGAAAAAAAGCCCTGTACTGCGAATCAGGGCGGGTGCCATATAATCCTTCAGCATCAGCATCGCGGCCACATACAAAAAATTCGCGTCGAAAAAGCGCTCTGCGAGAACGGCCCCGGCAGAAACCGAAATGGAAATCCGTGAACTTTTCCCGAGATAGAGGATCTTAAGAACCTCGCCCCCCTTTGCCGGAAGGAGATTGTTCATACCGAGTCCCACGAGGACGGCGCAAAAAGTGTGCGCTATCGTCTGTGTTGGGATGCAGAGGAATGCCAGTCGCAGGGCCTGTGCGGCGACGCAGGCAAAGAACAGCAAAACGTCCACGCATATGGGGAGGGGTTCGTAGGTGACAAAAGCGCCCCAGAGGAGCGACACGTCGATATTCCAAACGACATATAGCAGACACCCCAGAGAAACAAAGGCCTGCAAAACGTACAAGTGCTTCCTACGGTGCGGGTTTCGTCTGGAAAAAACATCCGCGCGAAATATCTTCATGCGCCGTAAACACCATACCCCCTCCGCGATGCGATCAATGCGTAAGGTTGCGCAAAACCGAACGGGCGGCCGATCGTAATAAAAAAGGGAGCGCCTTTAGGGCACCCATGCTCCGATCAACCTAAAATTAAATTATACCATGAACGACAACCATACCCCTTCGATATGGTCGAACACAAACCCTCTCCACAAAGGTCGTCCACAGGATCACAGCTCGTCATGCCCCATGACGTCGTAAGTGTCGACACTCTGTGGAACGCAGCAACCGGGTTTCGGTGAATCGGCGGTCTGCCGCATGTATTTTATTTTGACTAGCCCGTACACCCTCGGTATGGAAGTGCTTTGAAATATGCTATAGTATCCCCGTTAAATTTTCCGGGCGGCGAAACCGTTCGGAAACTGGAGGAAATTTGCATGCCCGAAGACGACCCTCTTATATGGCAATTGTTGTTACAGGTTTTTCTCATCGCCCTCAACGCCGTGTTCGCCTGCGCGGAAATCGCCGTCATCTCCCTCAACGAGAACAAGCTGGAAAAACGCGCAACGAGCGGTGACCGGCGCGCCGTCCGGCTACTTTCCCTGACCAAGCAGCCGGCCAAGTTTCTCGCCACCATCCAGGTCGGCATCACGCTCGCCGGTTTTCTGGCCAGCGCTTTCGCCGCGGACAACTTCTCCGACCGACTCGTGAACTGGATGGTCGCGCGCGGCTCCACCGTGTCCCCCGCCACGCTCAACACCGCCTCGGTCATCCTCATCACGGTGATCCTCTCCTATTTCACGCTCATCTTGGGCGAACTGGTCCCCAAGCGCGTCGCCATGCAGAACGCCGAGAAGCTGGGGCTGGCGATGTCCGGGATGGTGTTCTTCATATCCCGGCTCTTCGCGCCGCTCGTCTGGCTGCTGACCTCCTCGACGAACGCCCTGCTGCGGCTGATCGGCATCGACCCCAACGCCAGCGGCAACAGCATCACCGAGGAGGAAATCCGCCTCATGGTCGACGTGGGGACGGAGCGCGGCGCGATCGACGCCGACGAGAAGTACATCATCCAGAACGTCTTCGAGTTCGACGACACGACGGCCAGCGAGATCATGACCCATCGCACGGACGTCCTGTTGCTCTGGCTGGAGGACACCGACCAGGCGTGGGACAAGACCATCACCGAAAGCCGCTTCAGCTATTACCCCATCTGCGGCGAGAGCGTCGACGACATCGAGGGCATCCTCTGCACCAAGGACTACTTCCGGCTGGAGAGCCGCGACCGCGAGCACGTCATGAAGCAGGCCGTGCGGCCCGCGCAGTTCGTGCCCGAATCCGTGCGGGCCGACGTGCTCTTCCGCAACATGAAGAACAACCGCAACCACTTCGCGGTCGTGCTGGACGAGCACGGCGGCGTCAGCGGCGTCATCACCATGAACGACCTGCTGGAGGAGCTGGTCGGCGACCTGGAGGACGACCAGAACGCCCCGGTCGAACATCCTCTCGTCGAGCAGATCGCCGAGAACACCTGGAAGATCAACGGCGCCGTGCCGCTGGAGGAAGTGGCCGACGCGCTGGACGTCCCCCTGCCGCTGGACGAGTACGACACCTTCACGGGCATGGTCTTCGGCCAACTCGGCGTTGTGCCCGAGGACGGCGAGACGCCGACGCTCAACGCCTTCGGCCTGCAAATCCACGTCAACCTCATCGCCGACCACCGCCTGGAGGAGGCGATCGTCAGAATCGAGAAGGACGGCGCGACGGCGGACGATCTCGCTACGGAAGAGTCGTAGCAACCGAAACGCTTCATTTCACGGAGTTCCCTCCCCAGACAAAACCGCCCGCAGGGGGATCGCTACCCCCAATACCCCCGATGCGGCTGCACAGTGCGCCCCATACCGTCAGATACCGTTCGAGAAAACCCATACGCTTCTCCTTACCCGCCATGAAAACCCCTCCCATCGCACACCCGGAACATTCGAGCTTCGCGGGCCTCCGCCCCGGCGGAGAATTACACCCTCGCACCCACACCCGCAACACGATATCGCAACGCCTATTCGCTCCAGTCAATCATGCCTTCCAATTCCCCCTTTCCTGTGGCGACGCTTTTGTTTTGGATACGCCTTTCTGCCGCACTGCACACCGACAGACATCAAATTTACATGTGTCGATTTTGCCACATGTAAAACAAAACACACTCTCATGATGCCTTACACGCTTACGGGCCGCTTGCCTATCCAATGCATGGTACGGGATTCCCGCACCGTAACAAAGACTCGTGAAAATGCTATGCCTCGTTCGTCAGAGTGATATCGGCGAGCAGGCCGAGCGCTCTGCGGCAACCCTCGTGCTCGATGGAATAATGGACCCATTTACCCTCCCTGCGGCCGGAGACGACGCCCGCATCGCATAGGAAGAACTCGGATTTCGGTCAGGCTTACACAGGACCTATATTTTCGATATAGAAAAATCGACGCGAAACGTTTCGCTCGATAACATAGAAAAAACCGCGTCGGCGCTGGAAGTAGAACCATATGTTTTGCTTGATGAAATCGCCTCGAAGGAGTTTGCCGATGATGGCAAATGACTCTTGCTTTTGAGGGTACGTGATTTATATGCCTACTACTTACAAAACCGATGATTCAAATTGCGGTTTCCATGTTATTTCGTAGTCGTCATCAATCAGCGCATATTCCAGACCGTATTTTTTGCATTCGGCGAGATTGGCGAGGTTTTCTTGAATCAACATTTCTTGCGAAACGCTGTCATCTTTTATTCGATTTTCAATTGCACACGCGTATTTCAATATATTGTCATAATGATTTTGAATATAGTGCTCGCTGAAAACGATACAGAGATATTGTATTTCTTTCAGGTAATCCGGCGAAAAATCCGTTTGGTAAGCGAACGGGATGTAACAACCCTCGACAATAAGGTTTTGACGGTTTTCAATCGCTGTCTTTATGATTTCTCTCACAACGGGCCACAAATACTCCGTCAGAGCGCGATCGTCGCTTTCAGGTACCAAAGGGCAATAGCCGCTACGAATCAACCCCATTTTGAGGTGGTCGACCGACAAGCACGGATATCGATACTGATCTAGCAATTTCTGCGCAAATAGCGTTTTTCCCGTGTGCGTACCGCCGGTAACGATGATAATCATATATTCTCCTTACGAATATTAGAGATTTAAGAAGACGCCACATCTCTTCCACAGAGCCGCGGTCGACAAACCCAACTTCACTGGATTTTCCGACCTTTGTCAAATTGTGCCATAATGCTGCTACTTCGGCGGCGTGATCTTCGTCCTGCCGATCAACCACTTACCCTCGATGCCGTAATAGAACTCGGAATGCGAGCTGTTCTCGGGTGTGTTAGCGCATTTTCATGTACAGAACAGTTCAAAACACATTGTAGTTGTCGATGTGGACATTTCCGCGCTGTTTAGGAGACAAATGTTCAATTTTTTGAATTGCTCTCTCGTCAGATCCATTGCTGAAATATAACACGTTTTGCGTTAACACGACCTAGTAACCTTTCCTAAGGTTGTACGTATCCTCTGCTACAATGACAATTACACGTTTCCACTTAAAGGAGATCGAGAAAGATGACGACATCTGTTTCCGGCTTCTCGCTCATATTGATTGCGCTTCAAAGCCGTTTGGGCTTCGCCCTATTCGCAATGCTGCCGGTCATGACGTACATCACGCTGTGCTTCTTTCACGGCCGAAGCCCTCGTTCGACCCGGTTGGTACCGCAATTTGCGCCTCCGTCCGACATGGAAGCCGGGTATGTCGGCTACGTCGTGGATTTGAAATACGGGCCGCGCCTATTGCTCGCGGATCTCATGCAACTGGCGGTGGCCGGACAAATCGAGCTTGAGACTGGAACCAATTGCCTTCACGTATTCAAGGTCGTTGAGGAGTGGGGGGCGGGCGTTTCCGACGCGCACAAACGATTGCTGGACAATCTTTTCCAGGAAACCGACGACGCTTCGCCGCAGCCGCAGCAAACAGCCTCGTTAAGCAGCAGGACCGACGCAAGCCGCCTCGGAAACCTGTATCATGCGATGCATTTGATCTATGGCGCAAAAGACAACAGTCCGACGGGCAAATACCCGCGCCTGTTTTACAGCAACACGAAGTTGAAGTTTTTCGGCCTGCCCTTTTTCCTTCCGCTCATCACCATGATCTTTTGGATAGAGCTGCCCGAGGTCGGCGAAAACGGGGCGATACCGATCATGTCCGAGTTCTGGGGAAACTATCCGCTTTTCGCCACAGGCTGCATCATACTTTCGATCGTCGGTTCGATGCTGTTCGCAAGGATGCTATCCGCGCGCACGCAGACCGGACAGGATTTGCTGAATCAGGTAAAAGGGTTCGATCTCTATCTGGCTCATGCCGGAAATCCGGCGGATAAGCGTATTGCTATGCGCTACCCCTTCTTTCGCCGCAATGCCCCCGATATGTCCATTGAACTCTTCGAGTATTATTTGCCCTATGCCTTTGCGCTTCGCCGCTTCAACGCATGGTTGGAAGCATTCGCGCCGCTTCTGGGAAAAAACGGCTACCGCCCCCATTGGTATCGCGGCACCTATGAAAGCATGGACGATTTCCGGAAAGACTTCATCGACGCCGCATACCACCTATATTACTTCGGTCGCCGCTTGATCTCCCGCATCGAGTGCGAAATTGCTTTCGACCTCGAAATACGGAACAGGTAACGGAGTAACCGAGGCCCTCCGCGACGGAGATCATGAATGCGACGAGCACAGCGTCGGGAACGCCGTCAGGGTTTCTGAACTTTTCGATGCGTGTAACCGCTTTGGGCTTTATGCAGTACCTTTCAGGGGATTGCGGGCTCGGCGCGATACGGAAGGGAATTTCGCCTTCGATCATTTTGCCGGGGTGATGCGGCAGGTGATCAATTCGCGTTTTGTGGATATATCCATACTGCCAATCGATTCTACATATTCCATAATCGATTTGAAGTAAAAATTCGCTTTTGAGGTGCTGCATCTGTTTTCGCAGACAATCATTTTCTCTTTTTTTAGCTTCATCGGGTCGTCTAACCCTTTTGCACTTAGTGCCAGTATTTCGATATACGTATTTTGAACACGCTTTGCCTCTTTTTTGAAACAAAGCGTGTGATACAAATCTCTCAGCACTAACGTATAAACCTCAGCCATGCTTATGTAATATTCTTCCGGCATGGTAAATACACTATACCAATTTAACTCCATCTCCACGACGCGGTCTTCTTGATCATCCAGCACGAGCTTAAAAACCAAATCTTCTCCCCAAGATAATGTCTCAATATTTTCACCATTTTCCCCTTTTGAAGGCACAAACGATGGGACAGGAATCTTTTTTCCCTCGATATCATAAAGATCATAGCGGGCTCTGACACCAAGCAAGATTTTGTAAAAATCGATCAATGAGATACCCAAATCTTCAGCGCAATCCGCCCTTGTCACAGAACTAAAGGATATCAGCAATAAAAGACAAAAAAAGGCAATTTTCCTCAAAACGACACCTTCTTTCATGAGCATTATAGCAAATGACGTTGCCTGCAATAGCTGGGCGGAGAAAAACTGGGGATGAACGCCCTATGGAATCGGCCAGCACTTTTTTCGTCTCCTCCAGCCGGTTGTTCCTTTCATTTTGAGATTCGATCGCATCCGGGCAAATATTCGTCTTTCACGCGGTTTGGGATCCAAAATATCCCCCAGCATCTCTTGCAAACAGTAGCCTTTCTTGGCCGTCAGCTTCTTTTGTTTGTCCACGACATACGGACAACGAGATGTTGTCGTATATCGTGGAGTTGGCGGAGGGACTGGCAAAAGAAAGGGTTTTAACCGGTAGTGAAATGAGTTTTTGTCGGTTGATTTGCTTGTGCTAGAGCGGCATGAGAGAGGCATGCAAAATGAGATGCCTAAAAATCGTTATTCCTGTTATAGTGATGCTATATTTATTAGACCATTTTTTAACATAAACTTTGAATCGAGGAGGGGCATACATGCGCGGAAAGGTTATGTGTATGGAATTTACACGTAATGACGGAGTGACGGGTCGGTTTGCCGAGGATATGAATTTAGATGCGTGGCGAGAGACAGATAAATCTGCAAAGTCAAATAATAAATATTATGAGGATTGGATTGATAACCTTGACTTCGATATGGGTAAATTCACCTCAACAATGAAGAACGCATTAAAGGCTATGATGGGGATAACCATAACCGTAGGCAAGATTGTATTGAGGGTTGGCAAAATAATGCTGGACATTCTTATGAGGCTTATGCGTGAATTCCCCAACACCATAATGGGAGTAGCGATTGGTTTTTTCTTTGGGGCGCTGTGTTCGGCAATTCCTTTTTTAGGGTGGGCGCTTGCTCCGGCGCTGACACCACTGTTTATGCTTGGTGGCGGATTGATGGGCTTTTTTACTGATTGCAGCAGTAAATTTGCGGCAAGCGGAATGGAAATCTCTTTTAGGAAGAGCATTCGTGAAGAGATGGCAAATTTAGGTGTTGCGAACGTATGAATTTACTGCCTGGAAAGGTGAGGCCTGTCGGTAATGTTATTGAAGAGAAAATAAAATTTTCAATAGCGTTGGGTATCTCGGATAAAAATGAATGGGTTAAAGACAGCATTGTCGGTTTATTGTCTGGGACGGCGGTAGGCTTGGGTGTTGCTGGCGTGCTGTCAATTGCTGCTGCAAGTTCAGCGGCGGCTGCGACTGCGGCTTTTTTTGCCGGATTAGGATTTTTTGGCAACATTGGGCTGGTATTGGGAATTACATCAATTCCGGCCATGCCCTTTGTCGTTCCAATCGCGATTCCAGTCCTGTCAGGTTTAGGCGTAGCGATTGGCACAACTGCCGTTGTAAGAGGATCTAAGAAGTTTAAAAAATTCTCTTGTTATCGCGGCTACAAATCTTTTAATACGCCGCTAAATCGACTTGGATACACGGTGGGTGAGATGGTATTTGGTCCTGTAATTGGTTTTGCCTTGTTGGATGGAACATTAGAAAACAATGAAATGGAATATATTAAAACAAAGATGAATGAATGGGGATATTCGCAAGAGCATGTAGATAGTTTTGTGCAATATTATGCTACAAAGAACGTTGATGAAATAAAGGGGTTTGTTGCTAATTTTGATGGTTGGCTCAAAAAAATGCTGGAAAAAAACAAAAACATAGAACATGATATCAATATTGGTGAGCTGAAAAATAAAACAATTAAATATTGTGAAGAATTATACAACGGACAAGGGCGAAGGGAACGACATAAAGATGATTATTTAAATCTTTTAAAAAGCATGTAATTCCATCATATCCTTTCCTCACGGCCAACAATCCCGGCATCCGCCGCAGACGGACCGGCAGTGCCGTCCGACAACGGCCGCAGACGGACATGCAGCAAGCGCGCGAGCAGGCGCCGCTTCGCACATCGCACGGCTTCCGCGCCCCCGTCCCATGTGCTACAGTCTCCCTATCCAACGTTACACACGCACCCGCCGGGGCGCGCGCAACAAATCCGTTCTCTCGAGGGAGGCTTTCACATGACGTACAGATCCAGGAAACTCGGGCTTTTCTCCGGCAGGGGCTCATCGTCCCGCCGGGCCATCTATAAGGGCTGCGGCTACGACGACGGCGACCTGGAACGCCCGCTCATCGGCATCGTCAACACGGCCAACGACGCCGGACTGGGGCACGTCCACCTCGACCGCCTGGCGGCGCGCGTGCGGGCGGGCATCCTGCAGGCGGGCGGAACGCCGTTCGAGTTCGGCACCATCGCCACTTGCGGCGCGGTGCCCATCGGCATGCCGCACTTCCGCTACGAGTTGGTCATCCGCGACGTCATCGCCTCGTCGGTGGAGATCATGACCGGCGTCCAGCTCTTCGACGGGCTGGTGCTACTGGCCTCCTGCGACAGCATCATCCCCGGCGTCCTCATCGGCGCGATCCGTGCCGACGTCCCGGCCATCGTCCTCACCGGCGGGCCGCAGGAGGCGTTCCGGCAGGAGGGGCGCAACACCGTCATGAGCGAGCTGGACCAGCTCGTCTTCGGCCCCGACTATGCCAGCGACGAGACGCGGGAGAAGATCCGCCGCCTGGAGGACTGCGTCTGCCCCGGCCCCGGCGCTTGCTCCCTGATGGGCACGGCCAACACCATGCAGATCCTCATGGAGGCGCTGGGCATGGCCCTGCCCGGCTCGTCCACCGTCCCCGCCGTACACGCGGCCAAGGAGCGCTACGCAACGCAGACGGGCCGCCGCATCGTCGATCTCGTCCGCGACGACGTCAAACCGAATGACATCCTCACCCGCGAGGCCCTGCTCAACGCCGTCACCGTGACGCTCGGCGTCGCCGGATCGACCAACGCCGTGCTGCACCTGCTCAGCTTCGCCCGCGAGGTCGGCGTCGAGCTGACGCTGGAGGATTTCGACCGCCTCTCGAACTCCGTCCCCGTTATCAGCCGCGTCATCCCCACCGGCCCGGCCTCCGTCGTCGACCTGCACCACGCGGGAGGCGTCCCGGCCGTCCTCGGCGAGTTGAAAACCTTGCTGCACCGGGACTGCCTCACCGTCTCCGGGCACACCGTCGGCGAAATCGCCGAAACGCGCAGGTCGTCCGACCATGCCGTATTGACGACCGCCGAGAATCCCGTGCACAAGAGCGGCGGCATCGTCGTGATCCGCGGCAACATCTCGCCGAACGGCGCGATCTGCCGCACCACGACCATCTCGGAAAAAGCGCGAAAGTTCGAGGGCCCGGCGCGCGTCTTCGCCTCCGACGAGGAGGCCCACCGCGCCGTCGTCGCGGGCGAAATCCGCAAGGGCGACGTCGTCGTCATCCGCTACGAGGGCCCGCGCGGCGCGCCCGGGATGCGCGAGATGATGATGACCACCGACGCGCTCGTCGGCCTGGGTCTGGGGCAGGACGTGTTCGTCCTCACCGACGGGCGCTTTTCCGGATTCACGGAGGGCGCGGCCATCGGCCACATCTCGCCGGAGGCCGTCGTGGGCGGCGTCGTCGCCGTCGTCGAGGAGGGCGACCGCATCCGCATCGACATCGACGCCCGCCGCGCCGATCTATTGGTCGACGAAGCGGAAATCGCCCGCCGCCTCGCCGCCTGGACGCCGCCGCGCAAACCCTCGGCCGGCATCCTCGGCATCTACGCCAAGACGGCCCTCCAGGCGCATTTGGGGGCGATGATCGACGACCGCGTCACGGGCGCATGACATTTCCTTGTAAATTTGAGCCTCTGGAATATTTTACTTGTCAATGGGCCTTTTTGCTGGTACAATCTTTTCATATTCCAAGGCAATGTAAGCGGCCGTGAGGCTTGAGGACAAACAACCCCGCGGCAGACGGCGTCGAAGGACGGGCGAGACGAGGTATGTGGAAAAACCGCGCACCTTGTGGTTGCGATGTGTAGCGTGTCTTACGACAACACCATCTCCTTCGCCGAGGGCCGCGAACCCCGGCGCGGCATCCCGGACACGACATTCCGAACAACCCGCGCACGCAGTTGCCCGAATGGATAAAGCTTCGCGGCAGACAGTAGATTTGCGCGTTTTATGAAATGTTCGCCGCGCACAAGCGACAGTTTTTCGGAGCACGAAACACAAAAGCAAAAAAAGCGCCGCCGCGAAAGTTTCCCACGCGACGGCGCTTTCTTGCGGATAAGG
>DAIRUD010000004.1:0-6120 GCA_036803565.1 Synergistaceae bacterium
AGTGCAGCGGGCTGGTCAGCGTGACCAGCATGGTCATGAAGGGACGCGCCTGGAACTTATCCAGCCCGCCCGCCACCTCGGCGCACATCTCGATGCTCTTGCGGCAGTTCTTGGCGTTCTGCGCCTCGGCGATGAAGTGTTTGCTCGTATTCTCCAGAAGCTGCTTCGTCTCCCACAGGTCGACGGTCTCCGACGGGACGTCCGTCGGCGTCGCCGGGACGAGGATATAGTCCGGCGGATCCAGCACGTCCGTCAACTGGATGATGTCGACCAGGTCCTGCGTCAGCACGGACCGGTACTGCTCGGTCTGGAAGTCCAGCACGTTGGTGGCGATGCCGACGGTCCCGAAGTAGACGTTCTCGCCCCCCACGATCATGGGCGCTCCGCCCCTGCGGTCGTACAGGCGCACGGACGAGGCGCACTTCTCCAGCGTCTCGGTGATGACGTGGTCCGGTACGCGCACGACGTGGGTCTTGGGGTCGACGTGGCAGCCCGCCTTGTCGAAATAATCCCGGGCCCGGTCGTCCGACACCTGGATCCCCATGTCCGCCAGAAGCGCGCGCGAAGCCTCGTCGATGCGGAACAGATCGGCTTCCGAAAGCAGTTTGAACCTCTCCATCTTTACCTTCCCCCTTCTCCGTCTACATTCCCGTTGCGTTATGATAGATGTCTACCGCGCGGCCGATTCCCTTTTCCGCGGCCGCCTCGTAGACGCCGATCGCCATTGCGATGTCCAGAACCGAGAAACCGACGCTCTCGAACAGCGTAATTTCCCCGTCGTCGTCCCGGCCGGACGCCTTGCCCGCGACGATGTCGCCCAACTCCGCCGTGATCGCGTCTTTTCCGATAAAACCCTGCTCCAGCGGCTTGATCAGATCTCCCGCCACCCGCCACGTCGTGTCGATGACGTCGGTGGAAATCCTGCCCGCCTTCCGCACGAGGTCGCAATCGATCTCCTGCATGTCCGGCGTGAAGGAGCCCATGGCGTTGACGTGCGCCCCCGGCGAGACCGACGGGCCGCCGAGAACCGGCCGGAACGACGTCGTGATGGTGGTCACGATATCCGCGCCGAACGCCGCCGCGTGCGCATCGGTCGTTGCCGTAACGGCGACGCCGCTGTCGACGTGCTCCCGGTACCACACCCCCAGCGCTTCGGCGCGGGAGAGATCCACGTCGGCGATCCGCAGCTCCTTCAGCCCGCGGACGAGGGATACCGCCTGCAACTGGAAGGAGGCCTGATGCCCCGCCCCGACGATGGCCATCGTCTCGGCGTCCTTCCGGGACATGTACTTGGTCGCCACGGCCTGGGACGAGGCGGTCTTGACGGACGTCAGGTGGTTCGCGCCCATCAGGCAGACCGGAAAGCCCGTCGCCAAGTCGCACAACTGGATCGTGCAGGCGACCGTCGGCAGGCCCTTGGCCGGATTCGCCGGGTAGCTGCCCGCGTATTTGAAGCCGAACAGGTTCTTGCCCTGGTGGGACGCGGGCAGAATGATGTACGCCCCCCCATCGTCCGTCAATGGGTCGCCGGCTTGAAAGAAGTGTGCGATCTCTCCGGCGGAATAGCTCCTGTAGGCCTCCTCGCAGATCCTGACGCCGTCTTCCATCGTCAGGGACTTGCGGACGTCGTTCTCCGAGAGGAACAGCATGCCTACTCCTCCCCCTCGTGCGCGTGGATGTCGATCGCCACGGCCCGTTCGTGATCCGCGCCGAATTGGATGACGAACAGCTTGACGGACATCATGATCGCGCCCCACATCTGCGGGATGTACATGATGAAGAGCGGCACGGTGGCGATGATGATGAAGTTCTGCAGCGAGCCGATGCCGCTGTCGCCGATCCGGATCAGGACCGCCGCCGTCGCGCCCAGCAGGACGCCCCAGAGGACGCGCACCCACTTATACGGCACGGCCATGCCGGTGACCGCCGTGGCCATCGTGTAGGTGACGCCCGCGCCGGTCGTCACCAGGAAGAGGATGACGAGGACGAGCGAGATCGGGACCAGCAGGCCGGAGACCGGCATGTTGCGCATGATCGTGATCAGCGCCGCCGGCAGGCCCGACGCGTAGAGCGGCCCGGAGATCGCCCCGGGGGTCTGGAGCTCGAAGAAGATGCCCGCCCCGCCCAGGATCGTGAACCAGAAGTTGGTCATGATCGGGCCGAAGATGCAGACCGCGAACATCAACTGGCGGAAGGTGCGCCCCTTGGAGATGTTGACCAGCAGGATGGCCATGGTCGGCGCGTAGCTGAGGAACCAGGCCCAGTAGAAGGCCGTCCACGAACCGGCCCACCCCGCATCCGCCCGGCTGAGGGCGATGCGCGGGAAGTCCGAGAGATACAGCCCCATGGAGTCGAGGAAGGAATTGAGAATAAAGCTCCCCGGCCCCAACAGCAGCACCGCGCCGATCATGAAGACGGTCAGGTAGATCGTCCAGTTGCTGAGCGCGCTGATGCCCTTGTAGATGCCCGTCGAAGCGCCGATCGTGTAGATGGCCGTGATGACGACGAGAACCAGCAGCTGCGTCGTGTAATTGTCCGGCACCCCCACCAGCAGGTTCAGCGAATAGCTGAGCTGCAGCGCGAGAAATCCGATCGGCCCGATCGTCCCGGCCGCGACCGCGACCAGGGAGAAGGATTCCATCAGCGTTCCCGGCTTGCCCATGACCCCTTTTTCTCCGAGGAAGGGATAGAGCAGCGAGCGGGCGCGCAGCGGCATACCCTTGTACTCGCAGGCGTAGACGAGGATCGCCACGCCGATGGCCTGCACCGCCCAGGCGAGGAATCCCCAGTGAAGGTAACTCAGCGCGAAGGCCGGCGCCACCGCCGCGGGCGTCGAGGCCTCCACCCCGGGGAACATCGGCGGGACGGAGAGAAAGTGGTACATCGGCTCCGCGGCCGAAAAGAAGACGCCTCCCCCGGCCAGCAGCGTCGTCAGGATGATCGCGAACCAGGTAAACGTCTTGAGCTCCGGCTTGGCGTCCGGGCCGCCGATGCGGATATCCCCGTATTTGGAGAACCCGATGACGAGGCACGAGACGAAGATCAGCAGAAAGACGCCCTGGAACAGCGCGCCCAGATAGCTCATGATCCAGCCGTTCAGCGTGCTGATCGCGCTTCCGACCCATTTGTAGTTGATCACCGAGGCGACGACGAAAAGGAAGAGAAATCCCGCGCTGATCGTGAACTCGGGCCAACGCATGTTCTTCGTATCCATATTGTTCAACATATACCCACCCCCATCATTCCCCTTCGCTCCGGGCGGGCGATCCGGCGGGTCCGTTGCCACCCCGCGTTTCGCGCGGCCTTCCCGAAGAGGTTGTGTTGCCTTCCCTTCTCTGCCGCATTCGGGGCGAGCGGCGACCTCCCTCCGAAAGCGATTGCGTTGTTCGTTGCACGCCTCCTCGCGAGGCCGCCCGGGTTTTGCCGCCTATTTTCGCCGCTCCGCCTCCTCGACGACGAGGACGGTGCTCCTGTTCTCCACGACCAGCGGCCCGTCGACGCGCAGCGCCGCCTGTTCCCTCAAGCGCGGCAGCTCGTGCTTGCGCAGGGCGATCAGGATCGAGACCATGATGGCGATCGTCAGGAACTGGTAGGGGAACGTCACGCAGAGCGCGGCCATCTGCAATCCTTGAATGCCGCCCGCGCGGTAGATGATCGCCGCCGTCGCCGCCAGCAGCACGCCCCAGACCAGCAGCCGCTTTTTCGGCGGTTGCAGCGTTCCGTTCGAGGAGAGCGTGCCGAGGACGTACGTCCCGGAGTTGGCCGACGTGATCATGAAGGTGAAGAGCAGCACGATCGACAGGATGCTGTAGAACTTCGAGAAGGGCAGGAACTTGAGGAACTCGAAGTGCACCATCGACTTGTCCGCCTCCACGATCGTCTTCAGCGCGTGGTCCGGGTTCTCCAGCAGGAAGGTGATGCCGGTTCCGCCGAACACCGAGAACCAGAGGAAGAGGACCAGCGGCGGGATGCCCATCGCGCCGAAGACGAACTGCCGGATCGTCCGGCCGCGGGAGATGCGCGCGATGAAGGAACCGCAAAACGCGCCCCACGAGCACCACCAGGCCCAGTAGAAAATGGTCCACCACTGGTGCCAGTCGCCGAACTTGCTGTCGAAGGGGTTCATGTACAGCGAATCCTGGATGAAGCGCTGCATGTAGTTGCCGAACGAGGAGACCATGATCTGGATGATCTTGATCGTCGGCCCCATGAAGAAGACCGACAGCAGCAGGAAGATCGCCAGGCCGAGGTTGATGTCGGAGACGATTTTGATGCCCTTGTCCACGCCGGTCATGCAGGTATAGATGTAGATGACCGCCATGAAGGCGTTGACCGCCAGATACATGGTGAACGTATTGGGCGTGCCGAATACGTTGGAGAGCCCCGCCGCGATCTGGCTGCAGGCCATGCCGAACGCCGAGGCGAGCCCGATGATGGTCAGAAAGACGATCCAGATGTCGACGCCGTGCTCCACCGTCAGACGGCATTTTTTCCCATCGAGCAGCGGCTCCAACATCGAGCTGACCAGCAGCGGCCGCCCCCGCCGCATGGTGAAATAGCCCATGCCGAGACCGGTGAAGGCGTAGACCGCCCAGGGGTGGAAGCCCCAGTGCAGGAACATGACCTGCATCGACCAGGCGGCGGCCTCCGGCGTCGCGGGCGCCATGTGGGGGGGATTGTAGAAGTGGTAGACCGGCTCGTAGACGCCGAAGAAGACGATGCCGACGCCGAGGGAGATGGAAAAGAGCATGGCGATCCAGGAGTACAGGGAGAACTCCGGCTCGGAGTCGTCCGGCCCCAGCTTCACCGCACCGTATTGGGAGAGCGCGAGATAGAGCAGAAACGCCACGTAACCGGCCACGACGATCAGGTAGACCCAGTTGAAGCTGCCGGACAGCACGGTGAACAGGCGGGTCATGTAGTCCAGAAACTTCTCTTTGAAGAGGACGCCCACCGTGATGGTGAAGATGCTGATCACCATCGCGACGTTGTTGACGATATTGCCGTTTCCTTTCTCTTCCGCATTGCCGTTCATTTCGCCCCTCCTTCTCAATGGGAGATCGAAGACAACACCACATCCATCGGCCTTGCCGGGGCAAAGCCGCGCTTCGACCTCCCGATCCGAATCTCTAGTCCGTCTCGAGGGACAGGGCGATCAAATGTAGCCGTAATAGGGATGCTTCACCACGCCGCTGTACACCCAATCGATCAGCGTGACGAAGTCGAAGACCGGCATGCGGACTTCCTTCTGCACCGCGTAGGACACGGCGGGATAGAGCGTGCACTCGAGCATGAAGGCGCCGATGCTGGGGTCCTCCTTCACCATCGAGGCGGCCAGGGCGACCATCTCGCGCTCCAGCTTCTTGGGGTTGTAGCCGCCGCTGTCGTGCAGGATCTCGTCGGTCATCTCGGGAATATTGGAGGAGACGCCCCCGGCGATGACGATCCGCGAGCGGTCGACGCCGCAGTTGTCGAGGACCTTGGCCTTGGGCATGACCTCGCCGTTGGCGCAGATGATGGCCACCTTCTTGCGCGACGAGATGGTGTTCTGGATGAGGGGCACCTGCATGACGCTGGACATGATGCAGGGGACGTCGATGGCGTCCTTGATCTGGGGCAGGTAGTTGGCGAAATAGCCGCAGCCGCCGACGATGGCCCGGCAGCCCTGCCCGACGAGGAATTTACCCGCTTCGATGACCTGGTCCAGGACCTCGGAATTCGCCGTCGGCTGTACGACGTTGGTGATACTCGCCGCGGGGATGGCGTGGAAGTGGACGGGATACTTGAACGTCGTCGCATTTTCCACGCTGCCCGGCGGCAGGGTGTAGCCCGCAACGCCGAACAGGATGATTCCAATCGGAACGCCACCAAAACAACGGCCTTCCGCGTTCATTACCTTGCGATCCGGATACTCATACGACGGTACGTACAATTCTGACACCTCCCGATATTCTCAGCTCGTTCCCACTACTTCGCTCTCTTCCTCGCGCGCCGAACCGCCTATGGTTTCCTCGTACCCCGGGCGAATCACCTCCGATCGGAAATAACGCCGCTCCGCGTTTCGCCGAAACGTCGATTTGCTCCGGCAGCCTTTGCTTCGTGGGGCTCCGCCCCACCCCC
>DAIRUD010000004.1:6130-21399 GCA_036803565.1 Synergistaceae bacterium
AGGGGATGCAATCCCCTGCCCCCCTGCGTCTTCGATGCCATATCTCAATATTTGTTTGCACTAATGCTCCGCTTCGAGCTTTTCCCTGACCCTTTCCGCGAGCCTTTTGATGTACGCGGGATTCGAACCGCAGCAGGCCCCGATATAGGTGGCGCCGAGGTCGACCGCCGGTATCGCGTCGTTGACGAACGTCTCGACATCGAACGCGGCGCTCACCTCGCCGTCCTCGCCGATGGAGGGTTTTCCCGCGTTGGGCTTGAAGATGATCGGCAAGTCGGTGGCGGCGCTGAATTCCGCCACGACCGGCAGCGCGTCCTCCGGGCCGAGCGAGCAGTTCAGCCCGACGGCCTCCACGCGGCAATCCTTGAGACCGGCGACGATGTCGGCGACGGAGTTCCCCATAATAGTATGGGCGACCTTCGAGCGGTTGCCGTCCTGCCGAACCTTGCCCTTGAAACTCATCGAACAGAACACCGGGACGTCGTAACAGTTGGCGACCTTCACCGCGATCTTCAGCATTTCCAGGTCCATGAAGGTTTCGAGGTAGATTATGTCCGGCTTCTCCCGCATGCCGCCGCCGATCTGCTCCTCGAACAGCGCCTTCGCCTGTTCGTGCGAGATCTCCCCGAACGGCTTGAGCAGCTCCGTGAGCGGCCCCACCGACAGCGCGACCTTGGCCCGCCCGTTGGCGGCGTCCTTGGCGATCCGCACGCCGGTGGCGACGACTTCCTCGACGGAGTAGGAGCTGTCGCGGGCCACCTCGGGGCCGTTGGCGGCGAAGGTGTTGGTATTGATGACCTGCGACCCCGCCTGGACATATTCCGCGTGCAGCTCTCTGACGATCTTGGGGTTTTCGATGTTATAGTGCCACACCGGGATTTTCACATCCGCCTTTTCCCACAGGCCCGTGCCGAGCGCCCCGTCCATAAGCATTATTTTTTTGCTCACACCCTGCCACCTCTTTCCGTATTGATAGCGATGCTTCACCACCCCGCCATGCTTCGGAGATGATTTCACTTTTGTTTGCCGTTTCCGCGCCAACCCACCGCTTCATTATTCTTATTATTTGCAACATTGGTTTCAAGCCACTGGCCATGACGCGCCCTACCAGGAGAAATGCGATTTTCTCCGCAGGAATAATCGGTTAATTTTAGGAAATTTTTATTGTTTGGATGTTTTGCGACGAATCCAATATACCAAGCATCCACCGAAAGGAAAAGCGAAGGGATCAAAAAATAAACATGAAAAATTTTCACATTTGAAATCTACCCAAGAGTTTCGAGGCAACGTGCCCATGCGCCTTTATGATGCAGCGGCAATTCGGCGCTTTCCACGATAAGAAGAAAGGAAGGGCGTTCATATTTCGAAAAACAGAAGATCGCGTAACGGCAATACCCCTCGCCGCGAAAAGCATCCGCAACTCAATTGAGGTCCTTGAAAAAACCCCGCGTCAGCAGCAGGTGCTCCAGGATTTGCAACCCGCGAACGGCGCTGAACTTCGGGGTCCTGTGCGTCACGTGGTAAAAGGTCAGCGGAGGCGGGGAGGGGTTGAGCCGGTAGAAACGCATCCGCGGCTCCATGCGTTTGTAATCCCGCATGACGCACTTCGGCACGATGGACCAGCGTCCCGCGCTGTTCATCATGCTCGGCACGAGATAGGCGGTGACGAGCTGCGCCTGCAGCGGGACGGTCGGGTCCCAGAGGGAGTGGTGCCACAAGCGGAATTCCTGCGACCACTCGATATACAGCTCGTCGAAGGGGTCGAGCTCGTCCGAGCAGAGCATACCGATCTCCATATCCGCTTCGGACGACTCCTCGCAGTAGCGCGCCACCAGCATTTCGTCCTCGAACATCGGCGTGATGCGGACAAGGCGCGAGGCCTCGCGATGCACCATGAAGGCGACGTCCACCTCGCGCGTCTCCACCTTTTCGTAGAGCATGTCCGTCGGGTCGGTCAGGACCTTCAGCAGCACCGGCGGCGCGTGGTTGAGCATGTCGTTGAAAATGCGCGGCAGCAGATTGTTGTTCGCCGCCTCGCAACCGGCGACGCTCAGGAAGAACATCTGCTGCTGCTTGCGCGAGTTCTTGATCTCGCGGTTGACTTCCTGCCACTTCAACGCCAGCGGCAAGAAGGCCTCCCCCGCCGGGGTCAGCCTGCTCTCCTTCACACCCTTCTGCCGGTCGACAAGCAACATGCCCAGTTCGTCCTCAAGGTTTTTCAGCTCCTTGCTGACGGACGACGGCGTCACGTTCAACATCTCCGCCGCCTTGGCGAAGTTGCGCGACATGGCGACGGCGAGAAAGAGTTCGAGCCGCTTCTCCAGCATGATGGCCCTCCAAAGACATTTCCGTAAAGCGACTGGGTTCTGCTATATGCGATGTAGGGATTATATCATATTTATGAAAGATTGTGTCATGAAAAGTAACAATCAAGCACCGCGGGGGATTCCGCCTTCCGGCGCTTCCTCGAAACCGGTTTCTGACCCTCTCCCCCAGCCGTTTCCAGCTATTGCATCGATCGCCTCGGGAAGCGATTCTCCCCGCGCCGTGGCAAAATACTTGACAAAGGCAAAAGGGATGATTATTATAATGGGACATTCGTCCCGAATAAATATAAAAATTGATCCCGATGTGCGCAACTCGGTTTTGTTGAACGAAGACTGGGGGGAGTCGTTTGAAGAAGTACAGCTTGGCTGGGAAACGGCAGGCAAAGCAGGAAGCGCTGCTGAAGGCGACGGGGAAGCTCCGTTACACGGGCGATCTGCGTTTTCCGGATACGCTGCACTGCGCCATCCTGCGCAGCCCGCACGCGAACGCCGTCGTCCGGCGCATCGACGTCTCGAAGGCCAAGGCGCTTCCGGGCGTGGTCGACGTCGTCACGCACGAGGACGTGCCGAAGATCCTGAGCATGCATCAGTTCCTGCACGCACCGGAGGTGATGTACTACGACAGCTACCTGCTGGAAAAACACGTTCGCCACGTCGGCGACCGCGTGGCGGCCGTCGCGGCGGAGAGCCCGGAAATCGCCAAACAAGCGCTGGAGCTGATCGAGGTCGACTACGAGGTCCTCCCCTGCGCGACCACGATGGACGCCGCGCTGGCTCCGGACGCCCCGGTGATCCACGAGGAGGCGCGCAAGGGGCAGAAGGAGGTCGACATTCAGGGCAACGTCTTCGACCGCGTCGACGTCGGCGTCGGGGACGTCGAAAAGGGCTTCGCGGAGGCGGACTACATCATCGAACGGACGTTCAACACCTCGAAGCCGAACCCCGCGCCGCTGGAGCGCACCTGCGTCGTCTGCGCCCCCAACGGGGAGGGCGGCCTCGACGTCTGGGCGACGAGCCAGGGCATCCACGCCATGCGCATCAATATCGCCCACTCGCTGGGCATTCCGGTGAGCAAGCTCACCTGCCACCGGGTCTTCCTCGGCGGTTCCTTCGGGGCGCACATCCACACCGGCTTCATCGAGAACATCTGCGCCTTTCTCGCGCTCCGCACCGGCAGGCCGGTGCGCGGCGAGAAGAGCCGCGAGGAGATGTTCCTCTCCTGCGGCCGCCACCCGATGCGCCTCTGGGTGAAGGTCGGGTTCAAAAAGGACGGCACGATGACGGCCCTCCACTCCGACGTGACGGACGACACGGGGGCCTACGCGTTCAGCGGCAGCTCGAAGATGATGCTCGCCGCCGGGTTCACCCTCTCGATGTACAAATGCCCGAACCTGCGGATGTGCGGGCGCGCCGTCTACACCAACACGCCGCCGCTGACGGCGATGCGCGGCGCGGGCAACCCGCAGGCCTCCTGGGCCGTGGAGCAGATTATGGACGAGGCGGCGGAGGCGCTGGACATCGACCCCATTGACATCCGCCTCAAGAACAACCTCGGCGTCGGGGACATCTTCTACGGGCAAGGGCCCGCCGTGATCAGCGTCATCAACAGCTGCGGCACGGTCGAACTGCTGGAGAAGGGCGCGGCGGAGATCGACTGGAAACACGTGCGCGGGCGCGGAAACGGCCGGACGCCCGATCCGGATCGGCCCTGGATCAAACGCGGCGTCGGCCTCGCGCGCGGCTTCCACACGTCCGGCTGCGGCTCGGAGAAGCCGAACCGCTTCATCATCGACATCAGCGGCGCGACCATCAAGATGAACGAGGACGGCACCGCCGTGCTGCACAACGCCGCGACGGACTGCGGCGGCGGCAACATGAGCGCCTACGCCACGCTGGTCGCCGAGACGGTCGGCCTGAAATACGGCGACGTCATCGTCAAGCCCGGCGACACCAACACGACGCTCTTCGACGGTCCGACGCACGCCAGCCGCGGCCTCTACGGCGCCGGGCAATCGGTCGTGGCCGCCGCCGCCGATATCCGCAGGCAGTTGCAGGAGTGGGGGGCACGACTCTTCAGCTGCGGCTACGAGGACATCCAGATTCGGAACGGCATGCTGTTCCCTCATTTCAAACCGGCGGACGCGATGACGGTGGGACAGGTCGTGATGCACGGGCACACGCGCGGCTGGGGCACGATCGTCGCCGAATCGATGATCCGGCCGACCGCTTGCCCGCCGCACTTCGTCACGTTTTTCATGGAGGTCGACGTGGATACCCGCACCGGGCGCGTCGAGGTGGTCCGCTGCGTATCCGGCATCGACACGGGGACGATCATCAACCGCAACAACGTCGAGGGCCAGGTGACGGGCGGCGTCCACATGGGCATCGGCTTCGCCCTCATGGAGGACACGCACTTCGCCGCCGGCAACGGCGCGCCGCTCAACGCCAACTTCAGCGACTATAAAATCCTGACCTCCCTGGACATGCCCGAGGTCGAGATGACCTTCGCCGACACCTGGGAGCCGACCGGGCCCCTCGGCGCCAAGGGCGTCGGCGAGGGCGCGACCAACCCGGTGGCGCCGGCGGTCGCCAACGCCATTTACGACGCGTGCGGAGTGCGCATCCGCGACCTCCCCTGCACGCCCGAGAAGATCCTGCGCGGCCTCGCGGAACAGCGGCGGGCCGAAAGCGCGCAAACGGCATAGGAGGTGACTTCGATGAGCGTAAAAGCCTACTACCGGCCGACAAACCTGGCGAAAGCCGCCGACCTCCTGCGCAACGAGGGCGGCCTGCCCATCGCCGGCGGCACGGACGTCATGATCAAGCTGCGCCGGGGCGCAATCCGCCATCCCGTCCTCGTCAACGTCAAGGGGATTTCCGAGTTGGCGGGCATCCGCGAAGAGAGCGGACGGCTTCGCATCGGCAGCGGCACGAAACTCGCCGCGGTCGCCGCCGATCCGCTGGTGCGGCAACGCTGCCCGGCCCTCGCCGAGGGCGCGCGGGCGATCGGAACGCCGCAGATCCGCAACCTCGGGACCATCGGCGGCAACGCCTGCAACGCTTCCCCGTGCGCGGACACGGCGCCGGGCCTGCTCGTCTCCGGCGCGCGCGTCGAGATCTCGGACGGCAAGGACAAGCGGGAGGTCGACGCGGACAAATTCTGGACCGGCCCCGGCAAAAGCGTCTTGCGGCCGGGCGAACTCGTGACGGCCTTCCTGTTGCCGGAACCGACCAAAGGCGCGCGGCAGGGCTTCCTGAAGCTGGGCCCGAGGCGCGCCTCGGACATCGCGGTCGTCAACCTGGGCATGGGCTTCGTCCTCGACGGCGGCGTTCTGCGGGACGTGCGGATCGCGCTCGGATCGGTCGCTCCCACGCCTTTGCGGGCTCGCGGCGCGGAAACGCTGATGGAGGGCGCCGATGCGACGCAGCTCGACTACGCGGCGGTGGCCGCGGCGGCGTCCGCCGACGCCGTGCCGATCTCCGACGTCCGCGGCTCCGCGTGGTACCGCAGCGAAGCGGTCGCGGCGCTGGTGGAGCAACTCCTGACGACGATCCTGGGACTGCGGAGGAGGTAGCGAGATGGAAAAGCAACGCATCGAATTCGAACTGAACGGGCGGACGACCGCCGTCGAGGCGGACCCCTCCCGTTCGCTCCTGGAGATCCTGCGCGACGACCTCGGCCTGACCGGGACGAAGTGCGGCTGCAACGAGGGGGAGTGCGGGACGTGCTCCGTCCTGCTGAACGGGGAGCTGGTGACCTCCTGCCTGGTGCAGGCCGGGGACCTCGCGGGGCAGCGGGTGCTGACGATCGAGGGCCTGGCGCGGAACGGAGAACCGCACGCGCTCCAGAAGGCTTTCGTCGCCCACGGCGCGATCCAGTGCGGCTATTGCACGCCGGGGATGATCCTGGCGGCGAAGGCGCTGCTGGATCGCCACCCCCAGCCGACCCGCGACGAGATAAAATTCGGCATTTCGGGTAATATATGCAGATGCACGGGCTATGACAAGATCATCCTCGCCGTCGAGAGCGTCGCGCGCGGGGATGTCTTCGAGGACAACGACGGCGTCTGGCTCGTCGACAAGGAAGAAACCTGCGCCTGCACCTGCGGGGAGACGAAAAACTGACGGGCCCGCCGGATCTCCTCCGGCCCGGCCGAAGGAGTGACGGCAATGCCATCGAAGGGAAGCGACCTCGCGCGGGCGATGACGCGGATTTTGACGGCCCTCTACATGCACGAGGAGGACGTCGCCATCCGGGACATCGCAGAGGAGTGCGGCATACCGAAAAGCACGCTGCACCGGACGCTGCAGACCCTCAAGGAGGAAGGCTGGGTCCATCAGGGGGCGGACGGCAGCTACCGCATCGGACTGCGGTTGCTGGTCCTCGCCTCCCAGGCACGCCTGCGGATGGAGCTGGTGAAGCAACTGGATCCGATCATGCGCCGCATCGCGGCCGCGACCCAGCAGACCGTCGTGCTGAGCGTGCTGGACGGCAGGCAGAGCGTCTGCCTGCACACCATCGAATCGAACAAGCGCATTCGCATCGATTCGCAGGTCGGTTCGCGCGGCGACCTCCACGCGGGCGCGAGCGGCAAGGCGCTGTTGGCCTTCGGCCCCGCGGAACTTTTGGACGAACTGCTGACGGAGCCGTTGACGAAATACACGCCCTTCACCCTCACCGAACCGAACGAGTTGCGGCGGGAGGTGGAGGCGATCCTGGAAAACGGATACGCGGTCAGTATCGAGGAGCTCGACCCCGGCGCGGCGGCTATCGCCGTTCCGATCCTCGATACGCACGGAGAGCTGATCGCGGGGATTTCGATCGCCGGTCCCCGCTTCGACTTCGAGGGAAATATCGCGGCTTGGTCGCAGGAACTCAGAAGGCTGACCGAGCCCGTTCTGGACTACGACGCCGATCGGGAGGGGGTATGCCTCGCCCGCTGAAGCGACGAAAGGAGCAATGCATATGTTCGACCTTCTCCTGCACAACGCGCGCATCGTCGCGGAGGACGGGGAATTTCACGGGGGGCTCGCGGTCAAGGACGGCACGATCGCCGCGCTCCTCTCCGAGGACTCCCGCGACGGATTCCCGGAGGCGCGGCAGGTGGTGGACGGCAAAGGACGGCACCTGCTGCCCGGCGGCATCGACCCGCACGTACACATCCGCTACCCCGGCGGCGCGCACCGCGAAACCTTCGTGACGGGGACGCGCGCCGCCGCCGCGGGCGGCGTCACGACGATCGTCGAGCACCCCATCTCCACCCCCCCCCAGTTCAACCCGGAAATTTTGCGCACACGAGTGGACGCGGTCGCCGCGGGATCCAGCGTGGACGTCGCCTTTCTCGGCGCGGCCGGCGGCGAGCACGTCGACCAGATCCAGGCGCTGGCGGACGCGGGCGTCGTCGGCTACAAGACGTTCCTGCACGCCGCCCCGGAAGGGCGCGACAAGGAATTCGAAGGCTTGACCAGCAAGGACAACTTTCAACTGCAGGAGGTGGTGCGCGCCGTCGCCCGCACCGGCCTGCGCATCGCCGCCCACGGGGAGGACAACGACCTCGTCGCCGGCGGCATCGCCAAGCTACGGCGCGAGGGCCGGACCACGCCGATCGACCACGCGCGCTCGCGCCCGCCGATCGTCGAGGTGTTGGCGGTGGATCGCCTGATTCGCCTGGCCGAGCAGGAAAACGCGCCGCTCTACCTCGTGCACATCTCGACGCCGCAGGCCGTCGCCGCCGCCCTGGAGGCGCGGAGTCGCGGCCTGGACGTGAAGATCGAAACCTGCCCGCAATATCTCTACCTCACCGAGGACGACCTGATCGCCCACGGCCCCTACGCGAAATGCAACCCCGCCCTGCGGGAGCGGCCGCTGGTCGACGAGATGTGGAAGTACGTCGCCGACGGCTCCATCGACACGATCGGCAGCGACCACGCGCCCTTCACCGTCGCCGAGAAGGAGAGCGGCGGCGGCGACATCTTCGTCGCGCCGTCCGGCTTTCCCGGCCTGGAGACCCGCCTGGGCCTGATGCTGAAAGCCGTCGCCGACGGCAGGATCTCGCTGGCGCGCGCCGTCGACCTCCTCTCCGCCAACCCGGCCAAGGCCTACGGCCTCTACCCCCGCAAAGGCGCGATCCGCGTCGGGGCGGACGCGGACCTCGTGCTGGCGGACCTCGACCGCGAATGGACCGTCGAGGCGGCGAAGATGGAGACCATGTCCCGCGATACCGCGAAAGTATACGAGGGCTGGAGGCTGCCCGGTTACGTCGAGGGCGTCTGGCTGCGCGGACGGCGCATCGTCGAGGACGGCCGCGTGGTCTCCGACGGGACCGAGGGACGGCCGATCCGCTACGGTGGGCGCTGACATGGAACGGATCGTCATCGACGAACAGCGTTTTCTGGACGACTTCCGCGCGCTTGCCGCCATCGGCGCGACGCCCGACGGCTTGAACCGGGAGGCGGGCAGCCCCGCCTACCTGGAGGCGCGCGCGTTTTTACGCGGCCGCATGGAGGCCGCGGGCCTGCGCACGCACGTCGACGCGGCGGGCAACCTTTTCGGCGCGCGGGACGGCCGCTCTCAAAAGCAGCGAAAGATCCTGTCCGGCTCCCACCTCGACTCCGTGACCAACGGCGGTCCCTACGACGGGCCGTTGGGCATCCTCTCGGCGCTCGAAGCCGTGCGGTCGCTTCGCGAGGCGGGATACGACAACCGGCGCACACTGGTCGTCGCCGCCTTCAACGCCGAGGAGGGCGGCCCCCTGGGCGGAACCTTCGGCAGCCGCGTGTTCGCCGGGCTGCTGCGGCGGCAGGACGTCTCCGACGAAACGCTCGCCGCCTACGGGATGCGCTTCGACGCGCTCGCCGCCGCGAAAGGCGACACGGAGACCTACGACGCCAGCGTGGAGGTCCATATCGAGCAGGGGCCGGTGTTGTGGAAGGACGGCCTGGAGATCGGAATCCCCACGGGCATCGTCGGCATCGCGCGCTACCAGGTGCGCATACGCGGCGAGGCCAACCACGCGGGAACGACCCCGATGCGGGAGCGGAAGGACGCGCTGCGCGCCGCGGCGCGCCTCCTGGAGCGCTGGTTCGCATATGCCGGGGAGCGGGACGACTTCGTCTGCAACGTCGGCACGATGCGCGTACTGCCCGGCCACGTGAGCATCGTCCCGGAGGAGGTCGTCTTCCCGCTGGAAATCCGCGCGCTGGAAGGCGAACGGATGCGGGAGGCGTTCCGGACGTTCGAGCGCTTCGCGGCGGAGGAGGGGGCGTGCGCCGTGGAAACGACGCAGACGATCGAAAAAGCTCCGGTGCGGCTCGCCGAGGCCGTCGTCGAGGCCGTCGCCGCCGCCTGCGCGGAAAACGGCTTCCGCGCACGGCGGATGCCCAGCGGCGCTTCGCACGACTCCGCCCCCCTCGCGCACGTGATGCCCGCCGGGATGATCTTCGTCCCCAGCGTTCGCGGCATCAGCCACTCGAAGGAGGAATGCACGCCCGCCGAGGACATGCTGCGCGGCGTGCGCTGCCTGGCGGACACCCTGCGGCGGCTGGACGCGGCCTGAAACGCCCCGCCGGGAAAGGCGGCCGGCGGGCCTCGCCCGCTTCCCCGACATCCGGAATGTAACGATGTTTCGACCGAAGCCGTTCCGTATATTCCAAGAAACAAACGTACGGAAATGTATTGACAGATACCAAATTACCGATACAATTACGGGACAACAGTCCCATAATAGACAACACCAGTAAAATTCCTATTCCGAGCGACGCCCGCGCTCGGGACACGGCATGTTTTTTGCCGTGCCCCGGCCGCCCGGCGGAGATGAAAGAGCGACGATTCGGGTGGATTGTGCGCAGATGCATCCGATGAACCGGCAGATATGCGAGGAGGAATGATAGGATGTTGAAGTTTTTGGTATCCAGTGCGATCGGAATCTTCCTGTTTTTCGCGCCCGCGTTCGACGGCAACGTACCGCTGGTCGCCCTCGTCGGTTTTTTGAAAAAGACCTTGGGCAACGATACGATCAACGGCCTGGTGCTCTTGTTCTGCGCGTCCCTGTTGGTCACCGTGTTTCTGGGCAAGGTAATGAAGCGGCGGGCCTTCGTGGAGTACCACGAAGAGGACGGCATCGGCAAGATCACCCTCTACGTCCTCTCCGTCGTCTTCACCGTCATGGTGATGTTCGGCGTCGGCCCCGCCGCCATCCTCGATCCCGACGTCGGCGGCCTGGCCCTCTCGCTGGCCGGGTCCGTCATGCTCACCGTCACGTTCGCCGGCTGGTTCGTCGTGATGATCCTCAAGTCGGGCATCGTCGAATTCGTCGGCGTCCTCATCGAACCGGTCATGCGGCCGGTGTTCCGGCTGCCCGGCTGCGCCGCCGTCAACGGCATCGCCTCGTTCGTCTCCGCCCCGGCGGTCGGCGTATTCATGACCGAGCAGCTCTATCGGGCCAAGAATTACACGCACCGCGAGGGCGTGGCGGTGCTGACCTGTTTCTCCGTTTGCAGCCTCGGCTTCTTCGGCGTGCTGGTCTCTCTGGCGGGCATCGAAAACCTGTACCCGCAGGTCGTCGCGACCTCCTTCGTGGTCACCTTTCTCATGGCCGCCATCTGCGTCCGCATCCCGCCGCTGTCGTGGAAAAAGGACGTCTATATCGACGGAACGGAGCAGACCGCGGCCGACCGGGCGACGCCGCACATGGAACACCGCTTCCAGGCCGCTCTCGCGGCCGGGATCGAGCGCTCGCGGGAACTCGACCTCAAGGTCTTCATGCAGACGCTCTGGAGCGCGATCACCTTCACCCAGAAGATCGTCGCCTATGTCGTCTCCATCGCCATCATCGCGCTTCTGCTGGCGGAGCACACGCCGCTCTTCACCTGGCTGGGCATGCCCATGATCCCGCTGCTGAAACTTCTGCAGATGCCGAACGCGGCGGAAATCGCCCCCGCCACTCTGGTGGGGATCGCCGAACTGGCGCTGCCCGTCATCATGGTCTCGGGCAAGGGCATCGCCGTCAAAAGCGTCTTCTTCATCGCGGTCCTCTCCAGCGTCCAGATCATCTTCTTCACGGAGAGCGCCAACGCCATGCTGGAGAGCGAGGTCCACGTCACGGTATGGGACCTGATCTTCTGTTTCATCGTCCGAACTCTCGTTGCGATCCCCATTTTGGCGCTTGTCAGCCACATGCTGTTTTGACAGGGAGGAGTGGTATCTATGAAACAACTGGATTTACAGGAGTATTTCGTCGCCGATTCCCTTGCTGAAGCCCTGGAGCTTCTGGACACGTACGCGGGGACGATCGAGGTCGTCGCCGGCGGCACGGACGCGTTCGTCGAGGAACACCCGGGGTTGGACGCCATGCTCGACATCACCAAGCTGGGCCTCGATTTCATCGAGCAGGACGGCAAATTCCTGCGCATCGGCAGCTGCGCGACGTTCCGCACGCTCGCGAAATCGAGCGCGGTGCGAGAAACGTTCCATTCGCTGTGGGAAGCGGCGGCCATCATCGCCGATTACACGATCCGCAACATCGCGACGGTGGGCGGCAACATCTGTTCCGCCGTCCCTTCCGGCGACGCCATCCCCTCGATGTATGCCGCCGACGCCGTGTTCGTGCTGGCCTCGCGGGGGGGAGAGCGTAAGGTGCCCGCGGAGGAGTTCTTCGTCGGCCCGCGCCGGACCGTGCGCGCCAAGAACGAACTGCTGAAGGAAATTCTCGTGCCGCTCCCGCAGGGCCGCGCGGGGAGCGCGTTCGAGAAGGTGGCCCGCAACTCCGTGGACCTCGCCAACGCGAACGTCGCCGTACGCCTGCTCTGCGCCGCCGACGGCGCCGTGCAGGAGGCCAGGATCGCCTTCGGCGCGGTCGCGCCCACGGTGGTGCGCGCGCATGCGGCGGAGGCGATCCTGGCCGGGAGGAAGCCGGACGAAGCCCTTCTCGCGGCGCTTGCCGGAAAGGTGCCGGAGGCCATCTCCCCCATCACGAATATCCGCAGCACCAGGGAATACCGCACCGAGGTCGCGGGCGTCCTGGCGAAAAAGGCGGTCGAGCGCGCCTATCGCCTCGCCGCGGCGTAGCGCCCGAAGGAGGAAATGGAGATGCAGAAGACATACGCGATTCGCTTCAAGCTGAACGGGAAGGAACAGCGCGCGGAGGTCCCGGCGGGGATGCCCCTCTCCGTGCTGCTCCGGGAGATGCTGCAGAAAACCGGCACCAAGGTCGGCTGCGACGTCGGCGACTGCGGCGCCTGCACGGTCATCATGGACGGCCTGGCGCTGAAGTCCTGCATTCTTCCCGCAATCAAGGCCGACGGGAGGGAGCTGACGACCATCGAGGGCATCGCCCGCAACGGAGAACTGCACCCGCTGCAGCAGAAGTTCGTGGAGTACGCCGCGGTTCAGTGCGGCTACTGCACGCCGGGCCTGATTCTCGCCGCCAAGGCGTACCTGGACGAGAACCCCGACCCGACGGAGGAAGAGGTGCGGACGGTGATCGCGGGAAATATCTGCCGCTGCACCGGATACACGAAGCCCGTACAGGCGATCCTGAGTGCCGCCGAAGAGATGCGGAGGTGACGCGGAATGAGCAAACCGGCTGAGATTCGTACGACGAAAGTTGCGCAGGTTTACGAGAAACCGTTCTACACGGTCGGCAAGAGCCACGAGAAGCTCGACGTCGTGGACAAGGTGACGGGCGCGGCGACCTACACCTCGGATATGTACCTGCCGGGGATGCTGATCGGCCGCCTGGTGCGGACGCGGCACACGCGGGCGCGGATCCGCTCCATCGACGTGAAGAAGGCGGAGGCCATGCCGGGCGTCGTCAAGATCATCACCCACCGCGACGTCCCCAAGGTCCGCTTCTCCTCCGCGGGGTATCCGCGCGAGACCATCCTCGGCGTCGTCGCCGTCGATCCGCAGTACATGGAGGATCGCTACCTGCTGGAGGAAGAGCTGCGCTACGAGGGCGAGATCGTCGCCGTGATCCTGGCCGAGACCGAGGCGCAGGCCCGGGCGGCCGAGCCGCTGATCGAGATCGACTACGAGGTGCTGCCGCACGTGGCGGACATCCACTACGCCCAGACCGAGGAAGCGCCGTTCATCCACGGCGGCAGCGGCAAGAACGTCATCGAGGCGGACATCTCCTACGGCGACGTCGAGGACGGCTTCCGGCGGGCCGACAAGGTGTTCGAGGATTCCTTCGTCCTGCAGGGGCAGCAGCACACCTGCATGGAGTCCTCCTGCTCCGTCGCCAAGATCGAGCCGTCGGGGAAAATCACGCTCTGGAGCACGACCCAGGTACCCTACCACATCCGCCGCAACATCCACGAGGTGCTGGGCATTCCCATGCACAAGCTGCGCGTCGTCAAACCGGCCCTCGGCGGCGGCTTCGGCGAGCGGCAGATGGTGCAGAACGAGATCCTCACCGTCTTCGCGGCGCAACTCACGGGACGTCCCGTCCGCATCGAACTGACGCGCGAGGAGAACCTGGCCTACACCACGCTGCGCCACCCGGCCGATATCCACCTGAAGACCGGCATCGACAGGGACGGCAATATCGTCGCCTACCAGATGCGCGTGAAATCCTGCGCCGGCGCATACTCCGGCCACAGCACGTACGTGACGAAGGCGATGTGCACCAAGAACCCGTACCGGATCCCCAACGTCGACTTCCACGCCGACATTGTCTTCACGAACAAGCCCGACTCCGGCGCCTTCCGCGGCTACGGCAACCCGCAGATGTGCTTCGCCCGCGAGTGCCATTTCGACCGCATCGCCAAGGAGATCGGGGCGGACCCGACGGAATTCCGCAAGCAGAATATGGTGCGCGTCGGCGAGCCGAACCCCGTCGCGCTGAAATCGGACTGGATTTTGGAGAGCTGCGGACTGGAGGCCTGTATCGACCTCGGCAAGGAGGCGATCCAGTGGGACAAGCGCCGCAAGCCGGAGGGCGCCAAGCACTACGGCAAGGGCATGGCGGCGGCGCTGCACGTCACCGGCACGTCCGCCGCGCCGGACTTTTCCTCGGCCCACGTCAAGGTCAACGAGGACGGCACGGCCACCCTCCTGATCGGGTCGCCCGACCTCGGACAGGGTTCCGACACCGCGCACGCGCAGATCTGCGCCGAGGCGCTGGGCGTCAAGCTGCAGGACATCTTCGTCATCTCCGCGGACACCGACGTGACCGCGCTCGACATGGGCAGCTACGCCTCGCGCCAGACGTACGTCGCGGGCAACGCGGTGATGCAGGCGGCGCTCAAGGCCAAGGAACAGATCATCAAATACGCGGCCGAGCTCACCGGGCAGCAGCGCGGCAACCTCGACACCGCGGACGGGTGGGTGGTGCGCCGCGAGAACGGCCGCCAGGTCGTCCCCATCTCCGAGGTGACGTACTTCGCGACGTACAACTCCAAGGACCCGATGTACATCAACGAGACGGCCAGCTACTCCGCGCTCAACTGTCCCCCCGCCTTCGCCGCGCACTTCGCGGAGGTCGAGGTCGACGTCGACACCGGGGACGTCCGGGTCCTCAACTTCGTCGCGGCGCACGACGTGGGCACGGCCATCAACCCGCGCCTCGTCGAGGCGCAGGTCGAGGGCTGCGTCGGCCAGGGCATCGGCTATACGCTGACCGAGGACATGATCTACGACGAAAACGCCAAGCTGCTCAACAACAACCTGCACGACTACAAGGTGCCGCGGGCCACGGACATGTGCCCCATCCAGACGATCATCGTCGAGGCCTACGAGCCGTCCGGACCGTTCGGGGCGAAAAGCGTCGGCGAGATGGCCATCGCGCCGGTTCCCCCGGCCATCGCCAATGCCGTCTACGACGCCATCGGCGTGCGCATCAACGAACTACCGTACACGAAGGAGCGGGTGCTGGCGGCCCTCAAGGGAAAGGCGTAGCGACCCGATTGCCGATCTGCGCCGGGAATTTCGCTTTTCCCCTT
>DAIRUD010000005.1:0-21266 GCA_036803565.1 Synergistaceae bacterium
GAGCCGGCGGCGCGATAACATTTGTGCCGGCTGGGGTCGCGGGTTCATTTTCCGGAGCGTCGTGCTCTTTTCCCTGTTTCGCAGGCTTGACCACCTCTCCCTTCCAGCGAATCTCGTTCCCGTCGATCACCTTTTTCCCGAACAACCCGAGGATGACGGTTCCCGCGAGGTCCGCGTACCAACCCGGCAGCTCCATGGAGGGCATCTCCCCGAAGAGCGGCGTGAGCAGCGGCGACACCACGCAGTTGAAGAAGACGACGATGGAGACCATCCAAAGGATTGTGGGGATCGCGCCGGCGACGAAAACGCTCTGGTTGTCTAGCCAGCTCTTCTGGACGGCGAAGCGGGCCTCGAGTTCGCGGACGTCGACCTCGCGAAGCCGGATCTTCAGCTCCTCAAGCTCGCCTTTCGTGGTGACGGTTTTGTCCAGAATGTCCGAGATCCCGGGAATCACATCGAGAAGATTCATCCTCATAAAGCTCCTTCGCTGAACCATTCATGGTCCGGTCCGATGAAGACGTCCGGACTGCCTGTCGCTATCAAACTTCCGCATGCTACCGGATCGCCGATCCGGCCTGCTTCCAGATCATTTACGAAGACCGTGGGGCTTCCATGAGCTAGAAACGAATCGTGTCAAGGAGGGCAGCAGTGGCTTGCCCAGTGATCCGTCTGGCGATGCGAGCCGAGGTCGTTGATGAAGACGTCCTCGCTCGCCTGATCGTTCGGCCTCGGCGGCCAGCAGCCGTGTCCTGTGCAGAGATCTCCGAGCCTAGCAGCCGCAGGCATTTCCCCTCACCTCCTCAGTCCAGCACGTAGTTCAAATGGGGAGGGATGTGTGGTTGGCTGGAATTCAGATGGATGTGCCGTTTCGACTTGAGCACGATGTCACCGTCCACCATACGGATGTAACTCCCGTAGCTGTCCCGGAAGTCGACGACGTGCTTCTTCCGGTCGACCTTCATCGTCGTCCCGTCCGCGTACTCCCGGATGTACAGATTCTCCTGCGCGAACTCCGGCAGCGGCATCCGGTCGCTCATGATCCCGACCATGACGAAACCCTCGCTGCCGTCGCCGTAGGGGGAGACGAAAAGAGCCTGTTCGCCGATGTCCGGGTGCCAGTACTCCTTGTCCATGCCGCAGCGCGCCATGAGCCACGGCGACAACGGCGAGACGCGCTCCCCGAAGGAAACGCGGCAGAGCCCCGCCTCGTGGTCCACCTCGGAGATAACCCCCCAGGTAAAAAGCTGATCGATCCTTCGCTCAAGTTCCCTGCTCATATGTGTGCCTCCGGTTCGTCTCGAAGGTCCGGCTTCGGACGGGGATAGAGATCCGGCGCGGACGTCCCCGTGTTCCCCAGGCGCGGGGACTGCCACTCCTGGCCGTCGACCACCTCGAAGATGTAGTATTCGGCTTTGACGAGCCACGCGTCGTTGGAGAGATACGGCCCCTCCACAGCCTCGCAGCGATCCATGACGATGGCGGCCGAAACGCCCTCGGCCAGTTTGATATAGGGATTCCTGGCGAACGAGACGTAGAGCGGCGAGTAGTCGTAACGCTCCCTCTGCGAGTAGAAGACGACGGATATCTCCGCGGCCACCGTGGCGAAGATGGAGGCGTTCTCCTGGATCTGTATGCAGGGCACGACCTTGCGGCTCTCGAAGGTCGTCGTGAAGGTCTCCGGCTCCTGATTCGGGTTCGGAGCGGTACCCGGCAGCGCCTCCACGATCCGGCGCTCCAGCTCCCCGATGAGAATGTCCTCGATGTGGGGGATCATCTGCTCAAACCCGCCTCGATGACCATTTTGATGACCAGCCCCAGGACGCCGGCGGCGATGCCCCAGAGCGACGTCTTCAGCTCCTTCATGCCGGCCTGCATGTGTTGCATCTGCGTCTTGAGGGTTGCGATCTCGACGAGCACGGGGTTTTCATCCGCAAAGCTCTTGGCGTTGAGCGCCCCGCGCAGCGCCCGAAGCTCCTCGATAACGCCGGCAAAGCTCTCCTTTCCGTTTTCCATCCCCATCCCTGATGCGCACCCCCGTTTAAACCCGTTAGAAAGGCGTTTAATTTTGAATTTCTTTGCTTTTGGCTACGGAATGTCCTTCGAGACAAAACATTCGCGCTGTGGGGCGTTCTCGCGGCAAATTGATTGATTCGATTGCCATTTGCCGCGACCCTGACCCCTTTGGCGTGTGGTTTTTAAATGAATGTCGTTTAAAGCCGCTTTAAAAGCGGTTTCAGAGAATTTAGGACGCTTCCGGTTCCGAGACCGGTGCGTCTGCGGCGAGCGCGGCGAGAATTTGGGCGACGAGCTTGGCCTTGCCGATGTTGGCCGGGGGCTTGAGTCCCACCTCCTTGGCGATGATACGGAGTTCGTCCAGCTCCATCTCCGACAGCTCCGCTTCGCGTGACGAGGCGACTGCCGGCTCCGAAGGAGGTTCACCTTCACCGCCGGCGGGGTTATCCGATGCCTTCTCTCCCTCGGTGACATCAAGCTTATCGGTGACGCCTTCCTTCGCATCCTCTCCGCGCTCTTTCAAGTAGGTCTGCACGATGGCCTCGTACTTCGGCATCAGTGCCTTGACCCGGTCGACGTATCCCTGATTGACGAACTTGCCGTCCGGCGATTTTCGCGGTGCGCCCCTGTTGTAGGCGGCGATGACGCCGTCGAGGCCGCGCGACTCGAAGAAGCGTTCTTTCAACTGCCCCAGATACTTCATCCCGATGCCGATGTTGGTCTCGGCGTCCGTCAGCTCGGTCAGCCAGCCGCAGAAGCCGACGCCGCGAGCGGTCGAACCCATAACTTGCATGAGGCCCCAGGCGGTTCGCTGGTGAACGGCCTCCATGTTCACGCTGCAGAGTGCCGGACGCTTGAGCGTGATGTTTGCTTGAGCCGCCTGGTTGAAGGCGGTGACGAAGGGGTTTCCGCCACTCTCCACCTCGATGATCGCCAGAACGACCTCCGGCGGGATGCCGATGCCCGTCGCCATCGAGACGATGAGTTCCATAAGCAGCAGACTTCCGATGATAAATTCCATACGCAATCTCCTTTCGAAATTAGAAATTCAATAATTAAATAACCGTCACGCCGACGCTGCCGCCGGTGCGGCCGACGTCGCGCAGCGCGTCGTATCCGCGCTTCTCCCAATATGCGGCGAGCTTCAGAACCTCGCTCGGATCGTGGAAGACGTAGTCGGTCTTGGCGACCTCCCTAGGGACGTTTTTGGCGTTGCTCAGAAAAAAGGTGTTCAGGACCGGCAGCGCGTAGGCGATGGCGAAGCTGGCCGCCGCGATCCGCACCCTGCCGACGTCTGCCTCGTTCGTCGGCAGGATGCCCTTCAGATGGGCATTCACCTTCTGGACCGCGCTGGCGATGTGCGGTTCGAGCTGCTCGTCCTTCACGCCGTCTGGAAGCCCGCCCAGCTTGCGCACCTCTGCGACCTCGATCTCGATCATTTCGCTACCGGATGAACGTCGCCCGGACCTTGCGCGAGCTCTTGTTCAGTGCGTCGAGGCCGCTGGCGGTGATGCGCACGTCGCCGAAGATCCCCTCCGCGATTCCCATCGCGGCCTCCTTCAGGTCGATGAGCGCCAGCTCCTCGAGGTAGGCGACGCTCCGTTTGAACTCCGCATGGGTCGCGTGGATGTCCTTGCGGCATGCCTCCAGCTCCATGTAGTCCGGGTATTCGGCGGAGAGCCGATTCAGTACCTTCAGCGCCGTCTTGTCCATGCGGAGCCTCCCTTCCCTTCCTTCTTACTGCGTCCAGGCGAGGACCGCCGCCTCGTCGACCGCGACCTCGTAGTCGAAGTACGAGTTGATGGTGTAGTTGATGCAGCGCTTGACGCCAGAGAGTTCGCGGAAGCGCTTCACCTCCGTGCCGTGACCGAAGACGAGGTTCTTCAGCGGCGTGAACATCACGTGCTTTCTGGGCATGTGGGAGATGGTGACGATGTCATAGCCAAGCGGTGTCAGGTTTTTGCCGGAGAAGAGAACAGGGTGCGCGGCCACGCGGTTACCGATCTGCTCGGCATACTCCTCGTGATCCGCCTTGTTCATGACGATAGCCGTGCTCTCGCTCTTGTACAGATCCGGCAGGCTTCGGATGATCTCCGACAGTAGCCCGGACCAGTCGATGACACCGGAGCCGTCCTCGTACTCCGCGACGTCGACCTTGTTCGACTTCTGTGCCTCTTTGAGAAGCTGAATCCATCCCTTGTTGAGAGTGCGGAAGCCGTCCGAGTTATCGTCCTTCATGCCGACGAAGCCCATGCGGACGATGTCACGTCCATAGACGGCGGACAGCCTTCCCTCGATGACGCTCTCGATGCGCCTGTTTTTCGCGTTGTCCTCGAGGAAGCTGAGCGGGATGAAACTGAAGAGGGTTCCGTCCACGAGACTGAGTTCCTTGCCAACGTTCTTGAAGCTCGTGTACTTGCTCGGGTCGTCGCCCTCCGGCACGCGCTGCATGACCTCCTGGACGAATTCCCAGACGTTGACATCCTTCTTGAGTTTGCTGCACTTCTCGACCGTAATCCGCTTCAAGAAGTCGCTGGCGCTCACGATGAGGTCGATGAAGCGGTTCGACTCCTCCGGGCGGAGCGTGTGCCCGACGTTGATCAGCTCCGGCCTGAACTCGCCGCTCTTCTGGAATTCCTCTACAATTTCCCTGATGGTTGCCATAAAAACCCTCCTTGCCAGCCTTACGCGATCCCGCAGCTCTCGTCGGTGCCCTCGCGCGTGCCGTCGACGCCGCCGCTCTGCTTGCCGGGCGTCGCCTTCTCGATCTTCTCGACCCGGTCGGTAAGGGCTTCCAGTGCCTTGGTGAAATCCGACGTCGCCTCATCCTTGACGGCCTTCGCGATCTTCGCCGCGAACTCGTCAAGCGAGGCGTCCGCGCCCTTATGCGTCTCCTCCTGCTTCTCCGGCTCCTTCGATTCGCCCTTGAGCAGCCGCCCGAGCATCTCCTCCAGTTTGGTCAAAAAACCGCCTCCTTCGTTCTCGCCCGACTTGCGGACCTTCACGGCGCAGCCGGCCATGCTGAGGCCCTCCAGCTCGCCCTTCTTCACGCGCGCCCACAGCTCGGGGTCCTCCACCCGGATACCGACGGCCCACGCGCCCTCCCGTTCCTTGGGAAAGAGTGAGTCGACGCCCTTGAGGAGCCAGCTCTCGGCGACAAAGGCGGCCTTGGGGTCGAAGTCGTGATTCTCGTCGACGTTGAGGACGTTGCGCGACTTCATGAAATCGTAGGCGGCCGCCTCGATCTCCGCCGCTTTGGCGAACTCGTTCTGGCTGTCGACCTCCTCGGGCGAGTAGACGACGGCATAGACCATCTGGCGGTCATCGCTCTTGACGAACGACCGCTTCAGCTCGATCTCCTCCGAACCATCCTGTTTGCTCGTGCCCAACTTGTAGATGATCTTCTTGCCGTTCGCGCCCTTGGCCACGAGCGACAAAAAGTCCACCTTGATGTTCTTCAGCTCCGTTGCCACAAAACCCACCTCCTGTTTTGTCTGTGATGTCGAATCTACTTGGTATCTTTTAAAAAATAAAGCTACATGTAGCTTGAGTTTTAAGGGTTATCGAATATTGTGCGCAGGAGACGGGAGGTGATCTCTATGTTGGTTGACGTCCTTACGCGGAAGCTGGAGCCGATTTTGAAGATGCGCGAATCCATGCCGTCCGACGGAGAGGGTCTTTCAGGGTTGGTCTATCCTCCCGTCTCCCTCTCCCGAATTCTCGACCTGACCTACTCGAATGCGTTCCACACGCAGTGCATCGCCCTGAAGGCCGAGATGTCGGTGGGCCTCGAATACGAGGCTCCGGGCAACGTCGAGAGGTTTTTGGAGGAGATAACGGGCGACCAGGATACCTTTCTCGATTTACTCGGCATGGCTGCCTGGGACTGGGAGTGCCTGGGGAACGGGTATTTCGAAATTGCCCGCAGCAGGAAAGGGCAGATTGGGGAGATCTATCACGTCCACGGCCAGACGGTATACGCCTCCGCCGTGGGCAACAGGCTGGCCGAATACGTGCAGGAGACCAGCGGGCAGGTTTTATTTTCGCCCTTCGGAGCGAAGGACGGGCGCAACGAACTCTTCCACCTCAAGCGGTACTCGCCGCTTTCGACGTGGTACGGGTTGCCGGAGTGGGTCGCCTGTCTGGAGGCGCTACGCCTCGACCAGGAGAAGAAGACCTTCTACGCGGCGTTCTTCAGGAATTTCGCGGTGCCGGCGTTGGCGGTGGTCCTCGAGGGGGCGGAGTTCGATGAGTCCATCGAGAGGAAGCTCCAGGAGGGGTTCAACCAGATGAAGGGTGCGGAGAACGCCTTTCGCGCGCTGCTCCTCTCGATCCCCTTCGAGAACGCAGAGGTCAAGTTCCATAAGCTGATGGCGGACTTCAAGGACATGCCCTTCGACAAGCTGACGCAGGCCACGCGGGAGGAGATACTGGCGGCTCACGGCGTACCGCCGAGGCTGGTGGGCATCGTCACGGCGGGCCAGCTCGGCGGGGCCGGTGAGGCCGACGGGCAGCTGCGCAACTTCGTCGGTACGAAGATAGAGCCGAGGTCGCGCTTCCTGGAGCGAAAGGTCAATCTGCTCTGCCGCGACGCCGGGTTGCCGGAGGAGTTCAAGCTGAAGGGAATTCGCCCGGCTCCGCAGGAGACTGCGACGGACGAAGCCGCGCAAGCCGAGGCGGCGGCGATAGACGAGGTCTTGAAGTCGCTGAACAGGCGGGGCGGTTTCTGATGGCGGACGATGGCATTGATCTGAAGCGCGTGGCGCTGCGGATTGCACAGCGGGTGCGGGCGATTTCGGTGAAGGAGACTGTCCCGGTGGGCAAGGGCTCCAAGCGCTGGCGGAAGGCGACCAAGCGCGGTGTCGTGGAGGGAGGGCATGACAAGCAGGGCGGCGAACTGCGGCGGTCGATATCGGTCTCGTCACAGGGTGACACGGCGATTGTCGGCACGAACAAGGCTTATGCCAGGGCTGTGCATGAGGGGCGGAAGGCGGTGATCATCCGTCCGAAGAAAAAGCGCGCGCTGGTCTGGAGTGGGGGCAATCGTCTGGCGAAGCGGGTCTTTCAGCCGGCACGAAGCGGGAGGCCGTTCTTCCGGGATGCGCTGGACGCCTTCGAGGCGAACCTCGAGGACGAGGTGAAGAGCCTTGAAATAGACGGGGACACCGCCCGCTGGCTCCGGCGCGAGCTGGAGAGCAAGGGCTTGAAGGTGCAGATTCAGAGCTGAATTTCTCAGCTCGTGAGAATGGGAGGGATTTTATGGGCGATAAATATCGTTACAAGGAGAAAGTGATAGGCGTGTATCACGGCCTGGGCGGGACATTCATCGTCGGATGGCTGGGAACGGGCGGGTGTGGAGCGCACAGGCTGAAAGTGCGCGCGCTTCCCGTATGCGACTCGCAGGAGGAGGCGCAGATTCGCCTCGACGGCTGGGCGAAGGCTCAGAAGTTGATGAAAGTGGAGGGTTCTGACAATGGGTGATGTGAGCAAGAATTTTTCGCGCAAAGAGTTTGCCTGCAAGTGCGGCTGCGGCTTCGATGCCGTGGACGTTGATCTGCTGAGCGGGCTGCAGGCACTGCGGGATCTGGCCGGCAGACCGATAACCATTACGTCGGCCTGCCGCTGCGAGGCGCACAACAAGAAGGTGGGCGGAGCCAGCAAGAGCTACCACGTGAAGGCCAAAGCAGTGGATATTGTGATACAGGGATTGAAGCCGATGGAGATGGCTGCTCTGGCAGAGCAGGTGCCGCAGTTCCAGAAGGGCGCGATTATCACGTACATGAAGAAGGGCTTCATTCATGTGGACGTGAGGGGCAAAAAGTATCGTGAGGTACAGAATTGACTCGCGCTAGCTTATTTGCGATATCGTTCCATTTTCATCTTGACGGTATGCGCAAACAGCTTGAGCCCTCATCTTTTCCCATAGCGCATCGAGATACGCGAGGGCATCCGTCTTTCCCTCTTCGGTATCTTGAAATGTTGCAACTGGGAACTTTGATCCGTCACACAGCGTCGCGACGATTTCAATTTCAGCGGTTCCACCGGCGAATGATCTTCTACCCAACATTTGGCCTGGAAGAGTGAGAGATAGCGAGGTTATTGCAAAAATGTTTCCATCAGCGGATTTGAATATCATTGACAATTTCTCCCTTCGAAGAGGTGACAGCATGTTCTTTCCCGACGCGATCTGCATACAGGACGTATGTGACAGGCTCGACGGTTCTATCGAACGCGCAACGGCAATGCTGGCCGGCGACATCGGCGAGGCAAAGAGTTGGTTGTTGAAATACGAAGACGCGCTTTGCGAAATAGCGACTCTTCGTAAAAAAAATGGGCGTCTTATCGATGAAGTCGCTGCGCTTAAAAACAAGCTCAACGCACATAACAGAGACTGACTTTCACCTCAAAGGAGGTATTTTTATGTTCGGAACTCTGTACGATCCTTTTAACCAAAAATACGTCAAAGACGTCTGCCGAAGATTGCAGACAGCAGGAGAGCGGAGCACCTTGATGATGTCGGGCACCGTTGCCGAAGCGTCCGCGTACATCGAGGAGATGAACGACGAAATCATTCGGCTGATGTGCAAACTCTCCGATGCAACGGACGAAGTCAAGCGACTACAAGACAAGTTCGACGCTCTCGAAAATGCTATCGTCTGAGCTCCGGGCGGGGCGCACATGCTCCTTTACTTTGAGGAAGCCTTAATCTCTACAAAGTGAACATTGGCTTCTTCAAATGCGCGATCAATGACGGCGTGGGCCTTTTCCTCTGCATTTTCTTCTGAAAAGACGCCCATTTCCAAAAGCTTCCCATTTGAGAGAAGGCCGTGAATCTCGGCGTGCCCTTCGTTTATTTTACACACGGAAACAGAGATAACATCGTGATAGTCGCCGTAAAGGCTTCTTATCCACATGACAACACATCCTTTCTATGATTGCGAGGTGATATCCATTGAGTTTCCTCCAGCGCCACGTCCCCGAACACGAGATGATGCATATTACAGAGGTTTGCGACAGGCTCGAAGGTTCCATTGAACGAGTCGCAGCGATCCTGTACGGAGACATTCAAGAAGCAAAGGCATGGCTATCCAAATACCAAGATGTTCTTGCGGAGAACGCCACGCTGAAATGCAAGGTCATAGGTTTACAAAAACAGCTCGATGCCCTACAAAAAACGACCGTCTAACCTCCAGGCGGGCCGCAAGCCCGCCTATTCTTCATCCTTCGGTGAGCGGGCGATGAGATGCAGACCTAGCCGGCGCGCTCTTTCATCAGCGTGTAGAGCAATTGTTCCTTCCGGGCCATTCGCAGGAATTCCTTGCGGCCCTCTTCGTCCAGGCCCTCGTACAGCTTCAGCAGCTCGGCAGCGCCTTCGTCGATGGGCTCGATGTTCGACTCCGGGAGCGCTCTTTCATGGCTTAGGAATATGGGGAGTTCACCAGTCAGAAGCCATGCAGGTGATAACCTAAAATTGGTTAAAAGTTGGGTTAGCACCTTTTGGGTAATCTCATTTTCATCACGCTCATAGTGCTGGTATGTACTTGTTGCAATACCAAGTGTTTGAGCCATTTCTATTTGGCTGAGTTTTTTCTCATGACGCAACTGTTTAAGGCGGCATCCTAGTGTCATTATGGTTATCACCTATTGACAATAACCGAAATTCGGTTATGCTTAATTCGTCAGGAACACAGACTCGACTAAAGGAGATGATACCCGATGACTCGAACCCAGACAATACGGAATTCGCTGCGAGCCCGTCTGATCGAAAAGGGCATGAGCATCGACGGCTGGGCGAGAACTCACGGTTACCTCAACGGCGTGGTTCCAAAAATCATCAGTCGCTACATCGGAAAAGGAAAGCGCCCCAACGGCGGCAAATCGTTGGAGATCATCGAAGCCCTTGAGGCCGAGACCGGCATAAAAATCTGTGGATAGGAGGTAAAGGGATGAAAAGAGTAGGCGAATTTGCAGAGATTTTGCAAACGGACTCCGACGTATTGATGTGTCTGCAAAAGCTGGCCAATAGCGAATCGGTCACCACACAGGAAATGGGATTTTCAATCGCGATAGACCCCCGCAGGGTCGCCGGTGTCCTGGTCACCCTGAACGCTCGTAACGAAGATCTTAAGAAAAAGTTGGAAGAGTTGGAGAGCAAAACGTCCAACCCGAAAGACGTCCCAACGAAGGGGCACTGAAGCCCTTGAGGCCGAGACCGGCATCAGGATTTGCGGATAGGAGGAAAAGGACGATGTACAAAAACGACGAACAGGCTACACGCGACGCCGAACTGGAAGCGAAATACCTCTCCTGCCTGGCCGCGCGAGACGAGATGCTGAAAGAGAGCGCGGAGCTGCGAGATTCCTTCAAGCGGCTCGCGCAGCGAATCAGTCGTGAATCGGCAGTAAGTGTCAGCGGAGAAACCTGCTCCCGATGAAATTCCTCCCATACAGAGACCGCTGATGCATGCCGCAGACCGAAACGCCCCATCCTTCCGGGGCGTCCGAGCGTAAGGCGCTCGCTGACGAGGTCAAAGGAGGTGAAGACATGTCAAGACATGGAAATATAGTTGCGACCGCGAATTTCCATTTCCCTGAAGACGCTCCATCCTACTTGGATTTCAGCATCTCCTATGACGGGAATGGGGCAGAGTCCGAGGTAGATTTCGAGAGGGATTTGCTCAACGCGGCAATCGAGATTGCAACAGTATTCAGGCTAAACAAGAGAAATTTATATACGGCCATATTCGATACGGTGTTGAAACGCGCGCAGGCTGAAGTAAAAGTTGCCGCCGGCGCAAACTTCGGTTAAGACAGGATCTTCACGTTGTCAGGGGTCACGACCTTGCCGGTTTTCTGGGGAGAAGCACTCGGCGAGGAGATTCCCAAATGCTTTTCAATGTTCTTTACGTGTTCCAGGAGGACGTCCAATTTGTGTTCGATATCAGAGAGCTTCGCTTCGCTCATTCGGTATCACCTCTTGAACACCGGCGGCAGAGAAAATCATACCACAGACCGAAACGCCCCATCCTTCCGGGGCGTCCGAGCGTAAGGCGCTCGCTGACGAGGTCAAATAAAGAAGGGAAGTGTACGGATGGAAAAAGACAACGCGATTCAGGTTTACAGCTTCCAGGACCAGCCCGTCCGCATCGTCGATATCAACGGCGAGCACTGGTGGGTCGCCGCCGATGTCTGTGAGGTACTCGGGCACACCAATCCCACGATGGCGCTCGAGCGCTTGGACGACGACGAACGGTCTAAGTTGAATTTAGGGCGTCAGGGTGAGACCAACATCATCAACGAGCCCGGGCTCTACTCCCTCATCATGGGCTCGCGCAAGCCGGAGGCGCGCGCGTTCAAACGCTGGGTGACGCACTCAGTGCTGCCGGCGCTCAACCGCAAGGGCTTCTACGTCAACGGCCAGGAGCGCGGTGAGGAGAACACGGCTCGCACCCTGCTCAAAACCGTCACCCGGCTGGAGGCCCGCATTGCCTCCCTCGAAGAGGCACTGAGCGGCAACAAATACCGCGCCGCCATGCTGGAGAGCGCGTCCCGCCGCGTCCGCGAGGAGCTGCCGTCCGCGCCGCCGTTTTTCAAAAATCGTCTTCTACCCGGTGAGCCGCTCCTTCGACGCCGAGGCGCAGGAGTTCGTCGCCGAGCACATCAGGAGCACTGAGGGCTACGGCGCGAAAAAGCGCCTCTGGGAGACATTGCAGGAACTGGCCGCCGAATACGGCTGGAAGATCGGCTCGCAAGCCAGCTTCTATCGAATCTGCGACGCCTTGGGCGAACTGCTTGAGGCCGAGACCGGCGTCAGGATTTGCGGATAGGAGGTAGGGATATGGCGCAGAAAAAACGAGTGCATAAGTCGAAGATGCAAATTGGGCTCGATACCGCTGCCGCTCTGAAATGGCTGCATAAAGTCAAAAAGCGGGCAAAAAAGCTGCGAAAGCTGTTACGCAAAGGCATCCCCAAAATAAAAGTTATCGCCACGGAGTGCGGCGAATCAGCGGAAACCCAGTGATTTTAAATCTTTGACCAGTTTATCGACGGTACGTTTTAGCGATGGGTCTGCGGATAGTGAGATATCCGCGCCGCAACCCGAACAGCGAACAGTTTTGTTTCTTTTTACGTCGCCTATAGTCGCCTTCAGCTTTTTATTACAGCCGGGGCAGGGGAAATCAAGAGGTTGTTTTTCAATATCGCTCATTTTGATTCCTTTCTCTCCGTGGCGATACGGAAATCATACCACAGGCCGAAACGCCCCATCCTTCCGGGGCGTCCGAGCGTAAGGCGCTCGCTGACGAGGTCGGAACAAGTAAAGGGGATAGCGGATCGAGATCATGTGGCTTTCAGTTGCACAACTCGCCGGATTGCTAAATATATCGGAGCAAGCTGTTCGCAAAGCTATTTCTTGCAAACGCTACGAGACAGCTCAGTACACCGAATCCTCCAAAGGTGGCAACCGTGGCAAGGTCTGGGAGATCTCCGCCCACGATCCCGCCGTCCCGGCATCGGTCCGCAAGTCACTCGGCCTCGAGGACCAGGGCGACAGAGTTACAAAGATGATTGAGGAGGCGCAACGCATGTCCGTAGCTCCGGAACTGCTCAACGACGAAAAGACCGCCCTTCGCCTGCGGGTCCTCCGCAGGATGGCGGAGCGTCCGCAGGGCGTCAAAAAGGGCGACTGGAACGGGCTCGTCTCACGCGAGGAGGGCGTGCCGGTCGCCACCATGTACCGCTGGGCCGCAGACGCCGAGCGAGGCAAGATCACCTCCGACAGAGCGCCGGTCCCCGTCGCCGTCAAGGTGGAGAGCGGTCCCATCAAAATAGAGGTAATCAGCCGCAGCTTCACACCGCAGGCCCTCGAGTACGGCCTGGCCCTGCTGCTCAATAATCCCCGGAAAGACGTCAAATACGCATATCAGGAGCTTATCGCGAAGGCAGAGGCGGAAGGATGGGAGCTGGGCTCGCTCAATAGCTTCTATCGCGCCTGCCGCCAACTGCCGCCGGCCATCGGCGTTCTCGCCAGCTCCGGCAAGCGAGGCGCGGAGGCCATCGTCAAGCCCCCCATCTACCGCGATATGACGAACGTGAACGTCTACGACATCCTCATCGGCGACCAGCACATCTTCGACTACATCGTCTTCGACGACGACGGCGAGCCCTTCCGGCCCGAAATGTTCGCCTGGGTCGACGCCAAATCCCGCTATTTCTCAGGCATCTGGCCCGTCATGGGGCACTACGACAAATACGCCGTCGGCTTCGCGTTGCGCGAGGCGTGCCGCTACGGCCTGCCCAAGACACTCTACAACGACTGGGGGAAACCGGAGTGCTCGAAGTACGTGGCGCACTTGAGAGACCAGCTCTCCGGCAAGACCGTCTTCAAGCAGGGCTACGAAGATCTCGGCGATACCTTGGAGCAGACCAGGGCCAAGCCGCGCAACGCCCAGGCCAAGGCCATCGAGTCCTATTTTCACCACACCGTCGAAAACCCGCTGAAGCAGCTCGGGCTTCCCGGCTACGCACACAGGGACGTTGACGAGAAAAAGAACGAGCACATCCAGAGCGAGCTGCGCCGGCAGATTAAGGGGAAAAAGCTGCTGCACGTCAAAGAGTTTCTGGAGATCGTCCTTCAGGTATTCGGCGACTGGCACAGACACACCATGACGGTGGACAAAACCGTCCCGGAGGAGGTCTTCGCGAACGGTATCGCCGACCTTCACCGGTTCGACGACCAGACGCTGGACTTCCTCTTCTGGCCCGCCGCGAAACGCCTCGTCCGCAACAGCATGGTCGAGATGACGCTCGCCGGCTTCGGTAAGTGCAAATGGTACGCGGCAGAGCTCTCCGCATTCTGCAAACGCGGCAGAAGGACGCCGGTCGAGGTGCGCTTCAATCCCTACGATGCCTCGAGGGTCTATATCCTGGACGTCGAAACCCACAAGTCCATCTGCATCGCCGAGCAGTGGGGCGACACCGATCCGCGCGACAAAACCGAGGTTGCGCGGAAGATCCGCAGGCAGAATCAATTGCTCGGCTGGTGGGTCGACGCCTTTAAACAGCTTGCGAGGCCGGAGGTCAAGATTCATCGGCTCTCGCCCTACGAGGGCGCGGTCGCCGAAATACGCGAGATGGAAAAAAACCGCAGCGAACGGGAGGAGATCGTGATCGACGGCGACGCCCTCGACCGCAAGATCATAGACCTCTCGAAGGAGCTGTCCCGGCGCGCCGCCGTCGAAGGCACGCTGGAGGCGTCCGCACATTAGGAAGGAGGAGATGTAATGGAAGAGCGCACCACCACGGCCATGCCGGAGCTTCTCGCGGCCCTGCGCGAGAGGGTGGCGGAAAGGCAGATCAGTAACTCGGAGATCGCGCGCCTGAGCGGCAAGTCGCCCAGCACCATATCCCAAGTGCTCAACGACAAGTACAAGGGCCGGGAGGAGGTCGTCCGGGAGATATTTGACTCGCTGGACGCCCAGGAGAAGGAAACACCTGAGGCCGAGAGGGGCACGAAGCCCTGGCTGTCTGCCGGCGAGGAGCTTATTGAAGGAATCTTGAACCTGACCTACTTCAACAGGGGCTTCTCCGCCATCGTCGGCCCCTCCGGCCTCGGCAAGACCTTCACGGCGCAGTACTTCGCCGACGGGCATTCGGACGTCGCCTATACGAGGTGCAGCGACGGCATGAGCATGGGCGACACGGTCCAATTGGTTCTGGACGCGGCGGGAAACAAGGGATACGGCACCAAGACACAGAAGATGAAGACGGCCATCCGCTCGCTGCGCGAGAGGAAGATACGAATGATCCTCGTCGACGAAGCGGACCTGCTCGTCACGGAGCGCGGCAACAAGCCGGCGATCCTCAAGAAGATATCCGTCTTTCGCGAGGTGAAGGAGGCCGGGATCGGCGTGGCCATGATCGGGTTGGTGAGCTTCGACGACACGCTGCGCGAGGTCGGCGAGACCTACGTAACCAGCCGGATCGACTACTTTCGCCGGGTGACGAACCCGCGCAGCGACGAACTGGCCTACTACCTCGCGGGTCAGGGATGGGACCCGGAGCTGCCGGAGTCGAAACGCGCGATCTCCATGGCCCCCAGCAGCGGGCTCTTTCGGTTTCTCGAAAAGCTGACCCAGGCGGCGACATTTGTCGGCAGCTTAACGGAAGCGCTGAATATGATCTACGCCCCAGGAGGGCAATACAGGGAGGTAAGAGAACAGTGAAGATCGAGGTTTACAGAAAGAAGACGCTCCGGCAGAGGTTGCTGCGGCGTCTCGGCGCTCTTTTCATCTGTGCGGCCGGACCGAATTCCATGGTGATCCTCGTCCCAGGCACCGGCTATTTTGTCCGCAACAACAAGACGATGGAGGTGACCGAATAGCATGGAAAGTGGTCACGAATTCGATTATGAAATCTGTAACGGTCGCATAAGGCCAATTGCTGACGAGCTCATCAAAAAATTCGACGAGCTTCGGCACATCGATGTCGACAAGATTCTTTTCGTTGTTAACCACAAAACGGTTGGGAGCAAGCGACGCATCACGCTTGCCGCGACGGCGCGCGTGCCGGAGAAATGGCGTGACATCCTCTTCCAATTGGGCGCGGTGTCTTACTTTTACGTCGTCGAATTCTATGCGAAGACGACAGCAGCTCTCGACGAAAACCAGATGGTCGCACTTGTCTATCGCGAACTGCGGCGGATCGGACCAGAGGGACAGATCGTCACGCCCGACGTTCACGATTGGTGGCAGGTACTCATGGGGTTGGGGCGCACGTGGTTCTATCCCGACGCAACTTGCCCGAACCTTCTGGACGATAGCGTCGACTGGAAGAAGCTCATGGGCAGCAACTACATACCGCCGAGGGCGGCTGACTAGATCGAGGTGATTTGAATGGCACGGAGTAAACCGAGTAATCTGCACCCCGTCCGCAGTATCGAGGAGGCCAACGACGCGATCCGGGAGATCGGCGAGCTGAAGCGCGTCGTCGCCGATATCGAAAACCGCATGAACGACGACATCGCGGCGATCAAGTCCGGCGCTGCCGAGGATGCCGCTCCGCACCGAACGCGCCTGGAAGCGCTCGAAAACGGCGTCTACGCTTTCGCCGAGCTGAAAAAGAACGATCTTTTCGACGACAAGCGGCGCAGCGTCAAGCTGGACTTCGGCATCATCGGCTATCGACGCTCGCATGAGATCTCAACCGGCAAAGGCTTCACCTGGAGGGCCGTCCTTGCCAAGCTGAAGGAGCTGGCCTTCGCCGAAGCCATCCGGATCAAGGAGGAGCCGGATAAAGAGATCATGAAGAGCTGGCCGGTGGAGCGCCTGAACCTCGTCGGCTGCGAAAAGAAGGAGAAGGACACCTTCTGGTACGAGATCGACGAGGTAAAGCTGGCCTCCTCGGATACGCCGTGAGGGTGGGGTTATGGGCGATCTGGCGGAAATGGCACAGATGGTGAACACGGCTTCCTCCGCGCTGGAGAAACTGTCCGGCTCTCACGGCAGCAGGAGCGCCCGGCGGAAGCTCCTTCGCAGCATCTACGCCAGCATCAACAATGCACGGCTGCGGGGCGCGAGCCTCAAGAGCATCGCCGAGAGCATCTCCGCATCCACCGGCATGACGATATCGGAGACCTCTTTGCACTATCACCTTCGCAAGCTGGCTGAGGAGGAGAAGGCAGCCGCCCTGAGAATCAGCCGCAGCATCGTCGAGAACAGAGCGGAGAAGAGAGCCTGACTTGCGAAACGCCCCGCAAGGGGCGTCATCCCGGAGCGGCGTCCGGGGTCTGATGAGCAGCCGCAGGAGGTGTTTTATTGATATGACTAAGTCGGTAAAAAGAGCGCAGCCGATCACGGCAAAACAGATCACGATCATCTGGTCCATCGCCAAAAAGATGCTCCAGATGGACCGCGACACGCTGTATGCCGTCATTCTCCGCATGTTCGAGAAGGAGAGCATGAAAACGCTTACCTCCTCTGAGGCCGAGCTCCTCATCCGGGAGTTGCGGCGCAACGCCGCCGGCCTATCCTACGACGCGCTTACCGAGCCGCAGTACCGTAAGATCATGGGCATGGCCGCCGAGTTCGGCTGGTCCGGCCAGCGGCTGCGCGAGTTCATCGAGAAAGAGGTCAATGTCAGCGAGGCCAAGTGGCTGGACGTCCAGCAGGCCAGGGTTGTCATCACGGGGCTGGAGAAGGTTCGCGCGTGGCAAGATAAGAAGGCCATTCAGAAGGAGATTGCGTCGCATGGCATATAGCGAAGCGGTCAAAAAAGAAGCCAAGCGTCTGTATCTCTCCGGGTTCAGCTGCCACGACGTGGCTGCGAAGATGAACGTCAATCCGGACACGGTCTTCGCGTGGCGCAAGAAATTCAAATGGGACGAGGAGATTTCGGACGACTCCGTCGAGGGCATCAAGCGCCAGATCGCGGCCATCTCCTCCTCCGACGAGCCCCTCTCCGACGCCCAGGCGCGGAAGCTGGACAAGCTGACGCGCGCCGTTGAGAAGCTGGAGCGCTCTGCTATGCGCCAGACGAAGGCCGCCCGGGGGCAGAAGAGCAAGAAGAAAACCGTCGCCGGGATCTCGGCGGAGGTTCTCGGTGATGTTCGCAGCAGGGGGATTGACCGGCTTTATGAATACCAGCGCGCTTTTTTCCTCGACGACAGCCGCTTTCGGCTCTGCCTGAAAAGCCGGCAAATCGGGTTTTCGTTCCTCATCGGCTTCGAAGTTTTGCTTGGCGCGTTATCACGAGATAAGAATCAGATCGTCATCTCCGCCTCGCAGGACCAGAGCGATATCGTACGCGGTTACTGCCAGAATTGGTGCGAGCACCTCGGCGTGGAGTACCTGGAGGACGGCAACGCGCTGATCCTCCCCGGCGGAAAGAGCGCCTTCTTCCTGCCCTGCAACCCGCGCACGGTACAGGGATACTCCGGCGACCTCTACCTCGACGAGTTCGCCTGGCACATGAAAAGCCGCCTGATGTGGCAGGCCGCCGCGCCGATCATGACGCAGGGTGATCTGCGTCTTACCGTCACCAGCACGCCCTACACCGAGAACGACATGTTCGGCGAGTTGGTGACGCGACCGGAGAAGTACACGCGCTTCTCCCGTCACACGATCACCATTCACGATGCGAAGGCGGCGGGGCTCAACGTCAATATCGGCGACCTGCTGGAGCTGTTCGACGAATTTTCCTTCGCGCAGGCGTACGAGTGCAAGTTCTTCGCGGACGAATTGAGCCTCCTGTCGCCGGACGAGGTGCGGAGTTGCTTCGACGACGCCTGCCTGAAATACACGAACAACTGGGTGGACGCCGGTGTCGACATCGGGCGCTACCGCGACCTGACGGCTGTCGTCCTCTCCGAGCAATACCACGCTGACGCCGAAAAGCTGGTGGCCGTCCGCCACATGGATACGATGGAGAAGATGCAGTTCAGCGCTCAGAAGGATCATCTTTCCGGGCTGATAGAGGGGTGGAAGATTCGCCGCATGTCCATCGACAGGACGGGGATCGGCGCGAACCTCTCCGAGGATATGCAGCGCGCCTTCCCCAGCAAGATTTATCCGGTCCATTTCACACGCGAGAACAAGGAGGAGATGGCGCTCGGCGTCAAAAAGCTCTTCCAATCTCACAAGATGAGAATTCCCAACGACCGCGACCTTGTCGTGCAGTTGCACGCCATCAAACGCAAACCGACGGAGAAGGGTTTCACCTATGACGCGGATCGTAACGAGCAGATCAAGCACGCGGACCTCTTCTGGGCGCTGGCGCTCTCCGTCCGCAACTTTGCTGGGCGCAGGCGGATTCTCACGGCGAGCAATGCGAGGATGGTCGGTGCTTGATGCTCTGCCCGCGATGCAAGGGAGAGACCGAGGTGAACCGCACGCTCGACCTCGATTTTTCTATCGAGCGAAACCGGCACTGCCTTGTGTGCGGGAGATATTTCAATACAGTGGAGATATTACAGCATGAGTATGACGCGTTCGTTTCTACGCAGCCGGGTGCGCAAAAGCTACTCTTCTGGTCTTGATATAGACGGCACGGTGGAGCGCCTGAAGACGGCGCTCTCCAAGTGCTGGGACGCGCAGGTACGGGAGTTCCTGCTCTCCTCGCTCACCGAGGCCGAGACGCTCGGTTTGATGGAAAGGCCCGACCCCTCCGAGCTGGCTCGGATCGAGGAGCGAGCGTCGTCGTACCTGGGCGAGGGATTGAAAGAAGCGGCCAGACGCCCGGTGATCGAGGCTGGCCATGGCGCGTATCTGACCGGGAAGAGGGCGGTGGATGTTGACTTCTCGCTGACGCAGCCGGACACGAACGCGCTGGCTCTTCTGGAGGATCAGGCGCTCTCGTGGGTCCGCGATTCCTACGAGAACAACATCTCCGCTGAGCTGAACGCTGCCATCAAGGAATACTTCGAGCGCGGGCAGACGCGCATCCAGCTTTCGGATAACCTGGAGGAGCTGTTGGCGCGGACGAAAAGGCCGAGAATGATGGGTTACTTCGATCTCCTCGCCGACCACATCACGACGCGGATCGGCGAGATGGGACACGTCTCCGGGTACGAAGAAGCCGGTGTTGAGTCCGTGGAGGTCGTGGCCGTCCTCGACGACCGGACCAGCGAAATCTGCCGCCACATGCACGGCAGGATCATCCCCGTGCGCGCCCTTTCGGATCAGCGCGATCTCCTCCTCGATGCCGCAAAGCGGCACGACTTCGAGGCCACGAAGCGCGCCCAGCCGATGCTGAGCGGATCAAAGGCGATGAACATTCTGGCGATGGATAGGACGAGCGACATCATCGGCACCGGCGGGGTCGCTCTTCCGCCCTATCACTTCCGCTGCCGCACGACGACGGTTGCCCACTTCGAGCCTGCCGGTTATCACGAGCGTGTCCGAGAGTGGGCGATAAACGGCGAGATCCCACAGAAGGAGCAGGCCGGTCTGATTCGGTATGCGGTCAATGCCAGGTGGGGAGCACACGGTGCGGTGTGGCCGAAAAGCTATGGTGGAGATGGTCAAAAACATCCCGTCGCGTTCGTTCATTTCAAGAAGCACGGGAAAGAACTCGGTGTGGCGTCACTGGCTGAATATAACACAGGCGCAATCAATTTGATTCGAGGCGGAGCAAGGGACGTTTATCTCGCCGTGAAGGAGAAAGAACACCCGTATCCGGTGCTTCTTTTTCATAATCCGAAGACGAGGGAATTGGCGATCGTCAATATTAAGGGACAGCATCTTGCAAGTTACTATATAATAGATGCGGATAAGTGGGAAAAACGCTTTGCCAAACATGAAATTCGTTTCAAGCTGAAGGGAGGGCTGACCAAGTGGATAAAGTCCGCGTTTTCATAGACGGTGTGATGGATCTGTATAAGCGTCCCAATTGGGATGAAACCCTTGAACACTGTCTCGAACTCGTCGGTTTTGACTGGATGAGAGAGAAGGCGTTTGAAAACGACATTCTCGAAGTCCACTCCGAAGAGTTTGAAATGCGTTCTGCCCTTGAGTTTTTGCGCCCGGAACTGAACGTCCTTCAGCTCGGGATTCTGGAAAAATGGGATGCCCTATATCGCAAATGGCGTGATGAAGGTGTCCTTTATACGCGATACGAAGCAGCGGAAATAGGCTCCAGAGGCATGTGGCAGGAGGAACGCGCCTATGCTGAAAAACGCTTAGGCAGGAAGATTCCGCCATCTCACTGGTGGTATTGGCCGCCAGATGAGGAAAAACAAGACTGAACAGCAACGGGGAGGCCACGAGCCTCCCCAATAAAAAAGCTAAAAAGTTATCCACATATATACAAATAGTTATCGTAATTTTTCAGATAAGATAAACAGAGTCTTGGTAAATGACAATTTGCATGAAACGTTGTTCTGTGCGACTTTATCCTATTTTTCAACCACAGAAAAACAGGTTGAAAAATCAGGTTGAAAAAACAGCACTTTAGTCAAAAGATCAGATGCAAAAACGCCCGCAGGATCGCTCCCCACGGGCATATCTTTTAAACACGACAAAGCCGGTTTTAAAGCACCTGTAAATGGCGATAGGCCGTCTTAAAACATCTTTAAATGCTCTAAAATGGTCAGGGATTTACGACCCCAAGAATCCGACAAAAATCGGATTTCCCGGCATAATCAGCGCCCCATTGCCACAAGATGAGAACTCGCCGACACCCAACAAACCCGCCCACAATCACACTCCACAGGATCGCCCCCACAGTACCTTTTTCTCATCCTTTCCGATAATAGCCATC